>NZ_JBOHKS010000152.1:0-8569 GCF_050729195.1 Hypericibacter sp. | reverse complement strand
CCGAAGCCGCTCAGGCCCTCGTGATGGAAGCTCGCGGTCTTCTCGTTCTTCGTGCCGCGCAGCACATTGACGATATGGGCGGCGCCGAATTTCTGGCCGGTGCGCATCACCGCGTCGAGCACGAGGCGCGCCTCCTTGATGCCGTCGAGCGTCTCGACCGGATCGAGGCAGACATCGCAATTGCCGCAAGGGGCGCTCTCGTCGCCGAAATAGCGCAGCAGCATGCGCCGCCGGCATTCCGGCGCCTCGCAATAGGCGATCAGCGCATCGAGCCGCTTATGCTCCCGCCGCTTGCGCTCGGGCGCGCTTTCCTCCTGCTCGATGAAGACGCGGCGCATCCGGATATCGTCGAGCCCATAGAGCAGCATGGTGTCGGCCGGCAGCCCGTCGCGGCCGGCGCGGCCGATCTCCTGGTAATAGGCCTCGGGGCTCGCCGGCAAATCGGTATGGAGCACATAGCGGATATCGGGCTTGTCGATCCCCATGCCGAAGGCGACGGTCGCGACCATGACGATGCCGGGCTCGGTCATGAAGCGGTCCTGGACCTGTTGCTTGACAGCGCTCTCCATGCCGGCATGGAAGGCCAGGGCCGCATGCCCCTCCTCGCGCAGCAGGGCCGCCACCTCCTCGGTCTTCTTGCGCGAGAGGCAATAGACGATGCCGCTGGCGCCCTGGCGCGCCTTCACGAAGGCGACAGTCTGCTTCTTCCACTGGTCCTTGAGCGTGACCGAGAGCGACAGGTTCGGCCGGTCGAAGCCGGTGACCACGGAGACAGCGTTGCCGGCGAAGACCTTGGCCTCGATGTCGGCGCGCGTCGCCGGATCGGCGGTGGCGGTGAGGCCGATGATCGGCACCGATGGGAAGCGGTCCCGCAAACTTCCCAGCGCCTCATATTCCGGGCGGAAGGCCGGTCCCCATTGCGAGATGCAATGCGCCTCGTCGATCGCGATCAACCGCAGATCGAGCCTGCCGAGCGCGTTGAGCATGGCCTCGGTCATTAGCCGCTCGGGCGAGAGGTAGAGCAGCCGGATCTCGCCCGCCTGTGCCTGGCGCCAGACCACGACATTGTCCTCCCGGCTCTGGTCCGAATTGATGCTGGCGGCCGCGATTCCGTTGAGGCGCAGGGCCGCCACCTGGTCGCGCATCAGCGCCAGCAGCGGCGACACGACGACCGTGAGCCCGCCCAGCACCAGCGCCGGCAACTGATAGCAGAGCGACTTGCCCGCCCCCGTCGGCATGACGGCCAGCACATGGCGCCCGCCGAGCAGCGCCTCGATCGCCTCCGTCTGGCCCGGGCGCAGCTCGGTGAACCCGAACACCTCCGCGAGATTCGAGGACAGCGCGGCGCGATGAGCGGCGGAGAGCGACGGGACGGCGATGTTCATGGGATGCGCGATTGGAACTCGGATGTTTCTCAGCCTCTATAGCTTACCGACTCGCTCGCCTTCAAACATCGGCAAAACAGCACGCTGTCACTACTCATGGTCGCTATTTTCTACCCGCCATCCCAAACTGTCCAAGCTACGCCTTTCATTCCATCTGGTGGGGATGGAAGCGACTGAACCTGGCAACACCCGTTCTATCCGTTGAACCAACGGCATCCGGGGGCAAGAGTGTCGAGCAAACTTGATTTCTCAAACCTCGTCTCAGTCGATTCGATCCAGGGAGAAGACGAACAAGAGACAAGGGAATTTAAGGAACTTCATCTCGAGGCCAGACGGTTCATCGAGTCATTTCCATGGCACGGCGAAATCAAGAACGAGTATTTCGGGCTCGGCGTCGCTTACATCGTCGCGGTTTTCCTGTTTGAGTTGGTCCCAGCGAAACCGTCCGTAGACAGTTTTCTATGGGTGATTGTGGGAGCTATACCACCTGCTTATCTCGTGATCGACGACGCGCCAGCCCCCCTTGACGCATTGCGCGCCTATATCGGTTTGATGCGAGAGTGGGCCGAAGCCGTGAAGGCTGGAGAATCGATACAGGGCATCATTCCTGTGAATGCCACAGCGACAATCGAGAATGCGACCGATCTTGAATCAAGATTGAACCATATTGAACAGCACATTATCCCGCAGTTCGCTTAGCTGCGCTAAATAAAGCCAATGTTCCGCGCCCAACGGGCCTAGAGCACCGGCCGCCGTGACCGCCAAGGTGCCGCCTGCTCGAAGGCCGCGGCGAAGCGGAAGACGGCCGCGTCGTCATAACTGCGGCCGACGATCTGCAGGCCGGTCGGCACGCCGTTCGATCCGATCCCCGACGGCACCGACATGACCGGGAGCTGCCCCAGGAGATTGAAGGGGCTCGTCAGGAACCAGCCGCAATAGGGATCGACCGATCGCCCGGCGATCTTGAAGCCCGGATCGGTCTCGGAGTGGGTGACCGGCACCGCCGGGACGGCGAGCGTGGGGCAGACGAGCACGTCGTAGCTCTCGAGGAAGGGCGCGATCCCCTGATACATGGCGCCGCGATGGGTCGTCGTGTTGTAGAGCTCGACTGCCGAGCGCTCGAGCCCGCGCTCGACGATGCCGACCACGAAGGGATCGAGCCGGTCGCGCCATTCCGGCAGCATATCCTTCATCAGCGCGGCATAGAGCCCTTCCCAATAGATCTTCCAGCAGTCGAGATTGGTAGTCGTCCAGGGCAGCTTCACTTCCTCGACCTGACAGCCCAGCCCGCGGAAGACATCGACCGCGGCGCGCGTGTTGCGGGCGACGCTCTCCTCGATCGCGTAGCTGCCGAGATCCGGCGAATAGGCGATCCGGCAGCCCTTGATCGAGGCGAATGTCTCCGGCAGCTGCACGCGTTCGCGCAGCGACATGAGATCGTCCGTATGGGGCCCGCTCATCAGATTCTGCATGAGCGCGGCATCGGCGACCGTGCGCGTGATGGGACCGGTCGTGATCAGAGGCTCGAGCGGGAGCGAGCGGTCGTTCGGGTTGCGCCCCGCCGGCGCCTTGTAGCCGACCAGCCCGCAGGCCGAGGCGGGAATGCGGATCGAGCCGCCGCCATCCGAGCCGTCCGCGATCACCGCCATGCCGGCCGCGACCGCCGCCGCCGAACCGCCGGAAGAACCGCCCGGCGTGTAGTCGAGATTCCAGGGGTTGCGGCTGATGCCGTAGCGCGGGCTGCGCGTGATCCCGGAGAAGCCGAAATCGGGCGTCGTGGTGCGCATATGCATGAGGGCGCCGGCCGCCAGCAGCCGGCCGATGGTCGGCGAGGTGTGATCGCTGCGATAGGCTTCGAAGCTCCAAGAGCCCATCGAGACCGGCTCGCCCTCGATATGCGACATGTCCTTGACGGCGAGCGGCAGGCCCTCCAGCGGCCGCGGCGCCTCGCCCCTGCCTATATAGCGGGCTTCCGCCTTCTTCGCGCCGGCCAGCGCCGGCTCGTAGTAAGGCAGCGTGATCGCATTGACGCGCGGATTGACCGCCTCGGCGCGATCGATCATGGCCCGCATCAGCTCGACCGGCGAGAGCTTGCGCGCGCGGAAGGCGGCCAGCGCCTCGGTTGCCGAAATATGGAGGAGATCGGAATCCGATGACGGCATGGTCGGCCTCTCTGGCGGTGCGGGGGCGTTGGCGAGGCTGGATAGTGGCGCCCGCGCCAACGGCCCCGCAAGGCGCCAATTGTCGGCTGACAATGACGCCCGGTCCCGCCGAAGAAATCGCCTCGGCCCCGCCCCTATCCGAACCGTCAGCTGCGCGTGATCGAGGCGCCGCCATCCACGAGCGAAGCCGTGCCCGTAACGAAGGAGGAGTCGTCGGAGGCGAGATAGAGCACCGAGCGGGCGATCTCCTCAGGCTCCCCGACGCGCTTCAGCGCATGCAGGTTGGTGATGAAGGCCTGCGATTCCGGCGTGTTGTTCATGTCGCGATACATCGCCGTGTCGACAGCACCGGGCAGGATCGCGTTGACGCGAACACCCTTCGGCCCGAACTCGGCCGCCAGCGCCTGGGTCAGTCCGATCAGCCCGGCCTTGCTGGCGGCATAGGCGGCGACGCCGGGGAAGGCGAAGCTGTAGCCGACGAAGGTCGAGGTGAAGATCACCGAGCCGCTCCCGTGTTTCTGCATCTCGGCGATCTGGTGCTTGGCGCCGAGAAAGGAGCCGGTCAGGTTGATGGCGATGGCGTCGTTCCAGCCGGCCTCCGAGACCCCGGTGCTGGCGCCGAGCTCGCCCAAGGTGCCGGCATTGTTGAAGGCGATGTCGAGCCTGCCGAACTGGCTGACGGCCAGCGCCGCCAGCGCCTTGGCGTAATCTTCCGACCGCACGTCGCCGGCGAGGGCGGCCGCCTCGCCGCCCTGGGCGGTGATCTCGGCCACCAGCGCGTCGAGCTCGTTCTTGCGGCGGGCGCCCAGGATCAGCCTGGCCCCTTCCCGCGCGAACAGCGTGGCCGTGGCGCGGCCGATCCCGGCACTCGCCCCGGTGACGATGGCAACCTTTCCAGACAAGCGTTTCATGGTCTTTCTCCTGTTGAGCGCCAGGTCGGGCACCGACCGGCGGTTTCGATGAATTCCTGTTGCCAAGGAGTATGGTGCCGTCGGGGCGTTCGTATTAGCCTGCAAGTCTCGAAATTGGCTTTCGGGAAAACCGAACGATTATGAAGCTCGACGGAATCGCCACTTTCGTGGCCGTCGCGGAAGCCGGATCCATCAGCGAGGCGGCACGGCGCCTGCGGCTGTCGAAATCGGTCGTCAGCGAGCGGCTGGCCGAGCTCGAACGGGGCCTGGGGACGAGCCTCCTGCACCGCACCACCCGCAAGCTCACCTTGACCGAAGACGGGGTCTCGTTTCTGGAACGGGCGACGCGCATCGCGCGCGATGTCGAGGAAGCGACGGCCGACATGGCCGAGCGCCGCGGCCGCCTGGTCGGTCCGCTGCGCATCGCCGCCCCCGTGACCTTCGGCCATCTGCATCTGGGTCCGGCGGTCTTTCCCTTCCTCGCGCAGAACCCCGAGCTCGAGCTGATGCTCGATCTCGACGATCGCCGCGTCGATGTCGCGGCCGATGGCTATGACGCGGTGGTTCGGCATGGGCCGATCGCGGATACGCGTCTGGTCGCTTGGCGTCTGGCGCCCAGTCGGCGGGTTCTGGTCGCCGCCCCGGATTATCTCGAGCGGCACGGGCGGCCGGCCTCGCTCGCCGAGCTCGATGGGCATCGCGGCCTCTTCTACACCAACCGTGGCGCCGCCGACTGGCGCTTCGCTGGCGCCGATGGTGCGACGATCCTCCGCGCCGAGATGGGCCTGCGCGTCAACAACGGGGATATGCTGCGGGATGCGGCAATCGATGGGCTGGGGATCGCCTTGCTGCCGACTTTCATTGCCGGGACCGCGATCAACGCCGGAAGCCTGGTGGTCCTCGATGTCGGCGCCGAGGCCGAGCTCGAATTCGTCTATGTGGCCCACCCCGAGGGACGCCGGACCTCGGCCAAGCTGCGGGCCTTCATCGACTGCCTGCGCGCCGCCTTCGGCGATCCGCCCTATTGGGACGCGCGCTGACCTTTCCGCTCGCGATCAGGAGCGGATGGGTTTAATTCCGCAACAGTCGGAAAATCCTATTCGCCCGCCGCGGCCTTCTTCGGCGGTTCCTGGCTCGGCGCCGGCACCGCTTCGACGCGGTTGCGGCCCGATTGCTTGGCGCGATACATCGCCTGGTCGGCGCGCCGGAGGCCCGCCTCCATCGGCTCGTCGAGATCGGCCAGCGTCACGCCCAGGCTGATGGTGACGGGAATCTGCTCGTTGCCGACCGTGATCGGCTTCTCGGCGATCGATTTGCGCAGGCGGTCGCTGACCGAGAGCGCGGCCTCGTAGCCGACCTCGGGCATCGCCACGAAGAATTCCTCGCCGCCCAGCCGCACCACCATGTCGAAGCTGCGCAGATTGGCCGTCAGGCGCCGCCGCGACCCTCCAGCAGAGCTACGACATCGCCGGCCGGCTCTCGCGCAAGACCTATACCGTCGACAGCCTCAGCTACAATTACGACACCGGCTACGACCTGGGCGATCGGGTGCTGGGACAGACCTATCCCGACGGCGACCAGGTCGGCAGCGTCTCGACCCCCATCACCTATGACGGCGCCGGCCGGCAGAAGGCCATCCCCGGCATCGTCACCGCGATCACCTATGACGCGGCGGGCCAGGTCCTGACCTTCCAGCGGACCAACGGCGCCAATACGACCTATGGTTATTCGACGACCCGCAACTGGCTGACCTCGGTCGTCACCACCGCCGGCGCCACCACCATCCAGAACCTGGTCTATGCCCGCGACGCCGCCGGCCGCATCAGCGGCGTGACCTCGCCCCTCGCCGGCGAGAGCTGGACCTATGGCTATGACGATATGGACCGGCTCCTGAGCGCCACCAACACCACCACCCCGGCGCTGACCCAGAGCTGGACCTACGACACGGTGGGCAACATGCTCACCAACTCGGCCGTCGGGACCTACACCTATCCCGCCCCCGGCAGCGCCCGGCCCCATGCCGTCACCGCGACGCCGCTGGGCTCCTACGGCTATGACGCCAACGGCAACATGACCTCGGCCGCGGGCGACACCATCGCCTATGACGGCGAGAACCGCCCTGTCAGCGTCAACGCCGTGACCTTCACCTACGGCCCCGACGGCGAGCGGCTCAAGAAGACCAGCGGCGCCACCACCACCCTCTATCTGGGCTCGGACACCGAGATCCAGGGCGGGGTCATGACCAAGTATCTGCCCGGCGACGCCAAGCGCTCGAGCACCACCACCTGGTGGCTCCATCGCGACCACCTGGTCTCGGTTCGGGCCCTCACCGACGCCACCGGCGCCGTGGTGCAGCGTTCCAACTACAAGCCCTATGGCGAGCGGATCGTCACCGTTGGTACTGTTCCGGAGAGCAAGGGCTTCATCGGTGAGCGCACCGACGACGAGACCGGCCTCGCCTATCTCCATGCCCGCTACTACGACCCGCAGCTCGGCGTGTTCATACAGCCGGACACATGGGATCCGAATCTAGTGGGCGTCAATCGGTATGCATATGGCGCAAGTAATCCTGTCATGTTTACTGATAGATCGGGAAACGTGCCAGTAGGCGGCCCATATAGTGCGTCCGCATGGGGCCAAGCTAGAGTTGAGTTAGAAGGTACGCCACACTTCAATGACGTTACTGGTGGAAACAGCAGCCCCGTGGATGGATCCTTAAGGGCCCATGGTGGAAAGGAAGGAGCAGGTCTTGGCCCAGCGGGAACTGGCGCTGGAAGCGGCGGGCCGGCAGATACGAGTGGTTCGTCAAAAGGGAACGGAGGGGCAAATGGCGATGCAGGGTGGGGTGTCGGGTGGGGAGGGCAGCCATATGACCCGTTCACAGATGTCGATATTATGGGTAATCCTCTTAGCCCCCAATATCCGGGATCTCAAACAGGCTTTGTAATCGCTGCAACCACTGTCGGGGCCGGAGCATTGGCTCTCCTCGGCGCTCCTTTGGTCGTGGGAAGCACTACTATCACCGGATTCAGTGCCGCTGAAACCGCGCTCGTACTCGAGATGCAGACAATATTAGAAAGTGCGGAATTTGCAGCTATTCGTGCGGCGCATGCAACAGGCCAGTCGTTGACTGTGAACATTGCCGAACGTATGGTTCAGTATGAAGCTGGGTACACTTACAGTGCAGGCTTTAGCCTCAGCGTAGAAAATGGATTTTTGATGGGCCCCCTGGCTTTCACCTCACCGCTTGAAACTGCGGCAACTATTGCACAAGAACTTTTTCGCTTGGAAAGCGGCACATTAGGGTACGCCGAGGCTGGCTCGTATGCTACCGAGGCGACGCAAGCTGCCTTCAGTTTCGCACAGCGAGCTGCCGCGTATGTCGTTGGAGCCCCATGATGGCTGCTGATATTGCTGCAACACGTCGTGTACGACAGGCTTGGGTCGACGCAGCGAGCCTCTTAGCACAGGACTCATCGGCCAGAGTTACTTGCCCAAACTGCGAGCGCGGCGTTCTCTGTGTGTGGGATGAACCAGCTCCTCGCCGCGGCTATGCAGAGCGCTGGATGCGCTGTAACGCTTGTGGGGTCGCCAATACGATACTTATGAAACTCTACCAAATGCCAGCCGACAATGAATCCGAGGGCCAGGAAGGGTCCGTCAAGGACTTTGATTGGGCGGACAAGGCGGCCATTAGAGGTCTTGCGATGCGAGCAGTGAAGTCTCTCCGCAAGAAACCCTGAAGCGTTCGAAGGCGCCACTTTCGAGATACCGCCATCCCCTATGACGCGCCGCTAACAAAATTCGACTGACGAGAAAATGGAGCCCAGCAGTCAGCTTTCCAGCAAGATTTGTTGTTATCCTATTGCCGACATCATCAGCCCATCGGCGGCGTATCGGTTGTTCGCGGAAGGGTGGCGAACAATGGCAGCCATAGGATCGGTGGTCGTTGGCGCTTTAACGGCGACAAGCCGCGCCGGGCCCTGTGGGCCCTACTCGCCGACGGCGACGGACTTCGGCGGTTCCTGGCTCGGCGCCGGCACTGCTTCGACGCGGTTGCGGCCGGTCTGCTTGGCGCGATACATCGCCTGGTCGGCGCGCCGGAGGCCCG
>NZ_JBOHKS010000151.1:0-5018 GCF_050729195.1 Hypericibacter sp. | reverse complement strand
CGCCCCTGGCCGGTCTTTCCGGCTTCCTTCGCCGCGTCGCCTTCGGCGGCCGGCGATCGTCAACAGCAAACCAGCGTGAGGGCTCGGCCGTGGCAGCCAGGGCACTGAATCCCATTGTTCGGACGATCCTGCAGCGCTTGGGGCTCGGCCTCATCACCCTGCTCATCGTGTCGGTCATCATCTTCTCCGCGGTGACGATGCTGCCCGGGGATTTCGCCAAGGCCATCCTCGGCCAGGCCGCGACCCCCGACACCGTCGCCGCCTTCCAGCGGGAGGTCGGTCTCAACCAGCCGCCCGTCCAGCGTTACTTCGAATGGATCGGCGGCGTGCTCCACGGCGATTTCGGCACCTCCTATTCCAATCGCGTCGGCCAGACCCGCACCGTGGTCTCCATGATCGAACCCCGGCTCGAGAACACGCTGTTCCTGGCCGGCATGACGGCGATCATCGCCGTGCCGCTGGCCTTGATTCTGGGCATGCTGGCGGCGCTCTACCGGAACAGCTGGTATGACCGCCTCGTCAATCTCGTCACCTTGACGTCGATCTCCTCGCCTGAATTCTTCGTCGCCTACATCCTGATGCTGTTCCTGGCCGTCCGGTTCCCGATCTTCTACGCCCTGGCCTCCGTCGACGCCGACACGCCTTTCTGGGAACGGGTCGCGCGCTGCGCGCTCCCCTCCATGACGCTGGTCCTCGTCATCGTCGCGCATATGATGCGCATGACGCGCGCGGCCATCATCAATCTCCTGGCCAGCCCCTATATCGAGATGGCCCGTCTCAAGGGCCTGCCGCCCTCGCGCATCATCTATCGCCACGCGCTGCCCAATGCCTGGGCGCCGATCGCGACCGTGATCGCGGTCAATCTCGCCTATCTGATCGTCGGCGTGGTGGTGGTCGAGGTGGTGTTCGTCTATCCCGGCATCGGCCAACTGATGGTGGATGCGGTGTCGAAGCGCGACATGCCGGTGGTCCAGGCCTGCGCGCTCATCTTCGCCACCACCTATATCCTGCTCAATCTCCTGGCGGACGTGATCTCGATCGTCACCAATCCGCGCCTGCTGCATCCGCGATGACGGTGGGAGCGAACGACATGACAAGCCAGACCGCCTCCGAACGCATTCCCCCGCAGCGCCGCTGGTGGCAGACGGCGTGGCGCGAGCTCAAACGCGCCCCGATCACCGCCTGGTTCGGCATGATCGTCATCGCCATCTATGTCTTCCTGGCGGTGTTCGCCCATTGGGTGGCGCCCTATTCCGAGAACGAGCTGGTGGGCGCGCAATACGAGCCCTGGAGCAGCCAGTATCTGTTCGGCACCGATCAGCTCGGCCGCGACATGCTCTCCCGCCTGATCTATGGCGCGCGCAACACCATCGGCATCGCCTTCCTGACGACGCTGCTGGCCTTCCTGATCGGCGGCTTCATGGGGCTGGTCGCGACGGTGCTGGGCGGCTGGATCGACCAGCTCCTCGGCCGCGCGGTCGACGTGCTGATGGCGATCCCGCAGCTGATCTTCGCCCTGGTGCTGCTCTCCATCGTCGGCGCCTCGATCGTGAACCTCATCCTCATCATCGCGATCCTCGATTCCACCCGCGTCTTCCGCCTGACGCGCGCGGTCGCCATGAACATCGTGGTGCTGGATTTCGTCGAGGCCGCGAAGCTGCAGGGCGAGAAGATCGGCTGGATCATGTCGCGCGAGATCCTGCCCAACATCCTGCCGCCGCTGGTGGCCGAGTTCGGCCTGCGCTTCTGCTTCGTGTTCCTGACCGTCAGCGCGCTTTCCTTCCTCGGGCTCGGCATCCAGCCGCCGACCGCCGACTGGGGCTCGATGGTGCGCGAGAATGCGACGCTGATTAACTATGGCGACATCACGCCGCTGCTGCCGGCGGGCGCGATCGCGCTCCTGACGGTCGCGGTCAATTTCGTCGTCGACTGGTTCCTGCACAAGACGAGCGGGTTGAAGGAATGACCACCGTGCAAGCGAAAGCCAAGCCCGGCAGCGCCGGCGACATCCTGCTCGAGATCCGGGGCTTGAGGGTCGAAGGGCAGAGCGACGAGATCTGGCACGAGATCGTCAAGGGCGTGAACCTGACCCTGCGCCGCGGCGAGGTGCTGGGGCTGATCGGCGAATCCGGCGCCGGCAAATCGACCATCGGCCTTGCCGCCATGGGCTATACCAAGCCCGGCTGCCGCATCTCGGCCGGCACCGTCATGTTCGACGGGGTCGATCTGGCCAAGGCGCCCGAGCAATCGAAACGCAAGCTCTGGGGGCCGCGCCTTTCCTATGTCGCGCAATCGGCCGCGGCCTCCTTCAATCCGGCCCATCGCCTGATCGAGCAATATGTGGAGATTCCGGTCAATCACGGCGTCATGGGCGTGTCGGAGGCCAAGAAGCAGGCGGTCGATCTGTTCCGCCAATTGCGCCTCCCCGATCCCGAGCATATCGGCGCGCGCTATCCCCATCAGGTGTCGGGCGGCCAGTTGCAGCGCGCCATGACGGCGATGGCGATGTCCTGCCATCCCGACCTGATCGTGTTCGACGAGCCGACCACGGCGCTCGACGTCACCACCCAGATCGAGGTGCTGGCTGCGATCAAGGACGTGGTGCGTCAGCTCAACACTGCCGCGATCTATATCTCGCATGACCTGGCCGTGGTGGCGCAGATGGCCGACCGGATCATGGTCCTGCGCTATGGCGAGCTGGTCGAGGAGGCCCCGACCGGCCAGATGCTGTCGAACCCGCAGCAGGCCTATACCAAATCGCTCTGGGCCGTGCGCTCGCTGCACAAGAAGGAAGATCCCACCGGCGAGAATATCCTCCGGATCCAGAACATCGATGCCAGCTACGGCAACGCGGTCAAGGTGCTGCATGACGTCTCGGTCGACCTGCCGCGCGGCCGCACCGTCGCCGTGGTCGGCGAGTCCGGCTCCGGCAAATCGACATTGGCGCGCGTCATCACCGGCCTCCTGCCGCCGAACAAGGGCTCGGTCACCTTCAACGGCCAGCCCCTGCCGCCGGCCCTGAAGAACCGGCCCAAGGACATGCTGCGCCGGCTGCAGATGATCTATCAGAGCCCGGACACGGCGCTCAATCCGCGCCGGCGCGTGCGCGACATCATCGGCCGGCCGCTGCAGCATCATCTGGGCCTGCGCGGCTCGGCGCGCGACAAGCGCGTGGTCGAGCTGCTGGAGATGATCGAGCTCGACCGCCGCTTCATGGACCGCCTGCCCAGCGAGCTCTCCGGGGGGCAGAAGCAACGCGTCTGCATCGCGCGGGCGCTGGCCGTCGAGCCCGATCTCATCATTTGCGACGAGGTCACCTCGGCCCTCGACCAGATCGTCGCCGAGGGCATCCTCAAGCTGCTGCTGCGCCTGCAGAAGGAGCTCGACGTCTCCTATCTCTACATCACCCACGATCTCGCCACCGTGAAGGCGATCGCCGACTGGGTGGTGGTGATGCATCAGGGCAAGGTGGTGCAGCAGGGACCGAAGGAGCAGGTGCTGAAGCCGCCGCACCATCCCTATACCGAGCTGCTGCTGTCCTCGGTTCCGGAGATGGATCCGCGCTGGCTCGACGGGCTTCTGGCCCGACGCGCGGCGGCCGCCGCCGCCAAGATGGCGCCCGTCGCCTGAACGGCCGAAGGAACTGACACATCATGGATATCCGGGCGCGTCTCGATCCGGAGATGCTGGCCGCCATCGCCGAGAGCCAGCGGATCTATGCCGGCGAGACCTTCGACCTGCAGAACCTTCCGGCGGCGCGCGCGATCTATGAACGCGAACGCCGCTTCTGGAACAGCGATGGCCCGGCCCTGGCCGAGGTCCGGGATTTCTCGATCCCGGGCCCCTACGGCGCCGTGCCGCTGCGGCTCTATCGCCCCTCCACCCAAGGCCTGCTGCCGGCCCTCGTCTTCCTCCATGGCGGCGGATTCGTGCTTGGCAACCTCAATACCCATGACCGCATCATGCGGCTCCTGGCCGAGCGGTCAGGTGCCGCGGTCATCGGCGTCGATTACCGGCTGGCGCCCGAGCATAAGTTCCCGGTTCAGCTCGAGGAGATCGCGGCGACCCTCGACTGGTTGGCGAGCGAGGGCCGGAGCGCCGGCATTGACGCGTCGCGCCTGGCGCTCGGTGGCGATTCCGCGGGCGCCCACTTCTCGCTCAGCGTCGCCATCGCCCGGAACGGCAGGCGCCCGTCCCTCAAGGGCCTGCTGCTCTATTACGGCACCTACGGTCTCGACGATTCGGTGTCGATGCGGGTCTGCGCCAACGAGCTCGACGGCGTCACGCCGCCCGATCTCGATTTCTATTGGAACGCCTATCTGCGCAGCCCCCGCGACCGCAAGGATCATCGCCGCGATTGCCTCTCGGCCGATCTCGCCGGCCTGCCGCCCGCCTATGTCCTGGCGCTCGAGCTCGACACCTTGCGCGACGACAGCCTGGCGCTGGTCGAGCTCCTGACCCGCGCCGGCGTACCCTGCCGGCTCACGCGCCATGACGGCGTGCTGCATGGCTATCTGCATTACAGCCGTGTGATCCCCAAGGCGATGCGAGCGATCGAAGAGAGCGCGTCGGCCTTGCGCGGCTGGCTGTTCTGAAGTTGCGGGCTCGGCACCTGACCTTGATGTCGCAGCCGCCCGGCTTTGGAAACCCGCGGGTTTCCGTAACAGGCTGATTCGGTCCGAAGATTTCCCCAGGGAAACCGGCCAAAACGGGACCGACGACCCCGCTCGAAGAGAATCCCGGTTTGCTTAACCAGGGCCGACGGGCATAATCGCGCCAATCGTAAATACGCTAAAAACGTAGGAAATCCCCCACATGCCCAGCCGTCGCGCCCGCCTTTCCAGGCCCGCTGTTCGATCGCTGTCCGCCTCGCTGTCGATGGTCTTCGCCCTGCTGCTGGCGACGAGCCCGACTCATCCGGCATTCGCCGCGGACACGCTGATGGACGCCCTTGCCAAAGCCTATAACAACAACCCCCAGCTCCAGGCGGCCCGCGCGCAATTGCGGGCGACCGATGA
>NZ_JBOHKS010000150.1:0-14022 GCF_050729195.1 Hypericibacter sp. | reverse complement strand
GGTTCAACAACGGTTCGTTCCAGACGAACAGCACCGTGCTGAACATCTCGGGCGACGCCACGAAGATCCTGTATTTCAGCCCGACCTTCGCGGGCTTCAGCTTCGGCATTTCGTTCGCTCCGGACCGTCGCGGCGAGGATTCGTACTCCTACTGGTCGCAGTCGGGCGGTACGACCCTTTCCAACAACTCGGGTCAGGTCCAGAACGTCGTCTCGGCGGCTCTGAACTTCGATCATGACTTCAACGGCTTCAGCCTGTCGACCGGTATCGGCTTCGGCGAAGGTCAGTTCGAATCGACGGGCGGCGCCCACAACGTGACGACCACCTGGGGCGTCGACGGTCACTTGATCGTCAGCTTTGCGGGCTTCACGGTCGGTGGCGCCGGGCAGTACCGTGACAACTGGCAGAGCGCCAGCGGTGCGGATCTGTGGGTTGCGGGCATCGGCGGTACCTACAATTGGGACGCCTGGACCGTCGGCCTCGCCTGGTCGCATGGCGACTACGAGTACGCCACCAGCGGCAGCACTTCCGACACCATCGACATCATCCAGATCACCGGCCGTTACGATCTCGGGCCCGGCATCTCGCTGGATGCCATGGTCGGCTACAACAGGTTGAATGGCGGTAGCACACTGCCGAGCGGCAACGACTCTAATAGCGATAGCACTTGGGAAACTGGCGTGGGCTTCTTCATCGGGTTCTAACCCGGGAAGTCATGGGGGCCAGAACCCAGAGGGGCGGCTTCGGCCGCTCCTCTTTCTTTTTGGGGATCCCCCGGGGCGGCTTCGGCCGCCCCTTTCTTTTGCGCACGAGTGGCGGCTTCGGCCGCCCCTTTTCATTTGCGCATTGGCGCCTGTCTCGGCCGCCCCGCTTTCTCGCGAATCCATGCTCGTCGTCCACAAATCGAACCTTGCGGAAACGACAGCCCCTGTCTTACGGCCAGGGCAGGATGCGTGTCGGATGCGCTGTCGTCATTCGGCGGCGCGTTGCCGATGACGCCGCGAAAACGCTGACATCTCCTCCACTGTCGCGCCGACTGGACGCCCGATGGGCGCGGAAACTTCTACACGCGCGTAACGTCAGAGGATGGCGAGGTTGTCAGGAGCGCCACGAACGACTGCGACCACGCTGCAACAGTGCGGCTCATAGTGGAGCATTGATCGGTAATTAATTTGATACAGCTATCGCCGCGGCATGATCGTCGCGCTCGGGTGGGTGGGTCCCCTGAGGCTTGCGGCTTCGATCGCAGGTCGGGAATGGGGAGCGAAGGTCTCTGGCACCTTCGTGCAAACCACCAACGATAGGAGCCTACTGTCATGAAGAATATCCTCCTCGGCTCGACGGCGATGGTTGCCGCCGGGCTGATCGCAAGCAACGCCCATGCCGCGCAGGGCGTTCAACTGGGGATCGGCGGCTACTACGCCGCCGCCGCAGGCCTGCTGTTCGACCAAAGCGCCACCGGCACCGGCGATCCGGGCCAACACACCCGCGACATCGTCTTCCGTCAGGACGTCGAAGTTCACTTCAAGGGCGAGACCACGCTCGACAACGGCCTGACCGTTGGCGCGCGTATCGAGCTCGAAGGTCAGCAGTCGGATGACCAGATCGACGAGGTCTGGGCCTACTTCAAAGGCGGTTGGGGCGAGGTTCGTTTCGGCGACGACGACGATGCGAGCCAACAGCTGGGATATCTGATCCCGTCGGCCTCCAACATCTTCGGTGTCGACACGCCCTATTTCGAGTTCGCCAACAATCACGGCAACGGTTTCAATAACGGCGTGTTCCAGACCAACAGCACGCTGCTGGACATCTCGAGCGACGCCACCAAGATCATCTATTTCAGCCCCTCCTTCGCCGGCTTCACCTTCGCCGTCTCCTTCGCGCCCGATCGTCGCGGCGAGGACTCCTACTCCTACTGGTCGCAGTCGGGCGGCACGACTCTCAGCAACAATACCGGCCAGGTTCAGAACCTCGTCTCGGCGGCCGTGAACTTCGACCATGACTTCAACGGCGTCGAGCTCAACACCGGCGTCGGCTTCGCCGAAGGGCAATGGGAAACCACGGCGTCGGGCAACAACGTCAAGGATACCTGGGGTGTGAACGGCCATCTGGACGTCAGCTTCTCAGGCTTCACGATCGGCGGCAGCGGCCTCTATCGTGACAACTGGCAGAGTTCGGCCGGCAACGACTATTGGGTCGCGGGTGTGGGCGGCACCTATAACTGGGACGCCTGGACCGTCGGCCTCGCCTGGTCGCATGGCGACTACTCGTACACGCCCTCCAACAGCAGCGACACCCTCGACATCGTCGAGCTCACCGGGCGCTACGATCTCGGGCCCGGCATCTCGCTCGACGGCATGGTCGGCTACAACACGATGAATGCCGGCAGCAACACCGGTCACCAGGACGACAATACCTGGGAGACGGGTGTGGGTTTCTATATCGGCTTCTGATCCGCGGGACTGACAGTCCGGTTTCCTGGGGGCGGCGTCAGCCACCCCCTTTTTTGTCGCGAGCTCGGGCCAATACCTCGCGACGCCATCGCGCGGGCCGCTTCTCCACATCGACCACAGGGGGATGCAAGGACCCGCGATCTCAATCCCTGTGACTCTCGCGCAACAGCGGGCTGGCAAATCGCAACGGCCATGGCGGCTGGCTTGACCACGTTACCTCCTCGTCCGATTGTCGCCTCGGGGGAGAGCTCTCGTCGGCCTGCGAGTGGGATATCGCAGTTCAGCCCAGGGAGCTTCGATTGGGACTGAGCCTGAGAGAGGTGCATCGATACCGACCGCAGCCGGGCAATGGAAGCCCGGGGCGCCTGGCGCCCTGGGCGGAAACAGGAACCGACTGCCATGAAATATGCACTTCTCGGCACGACCGCGCTGGTCGCTGCCGGACTCGCGACTTCCCTCGCCCAGGCGGCGCAGGGCGTTCAACTGGGCCTTGGCGGATACTATGCCGGTGCCGCCGGCCTGATCCTGGATCAGGATGACGGCGCGGGCGATCCCGGCCAGCACACCCGCGACGTCGTCTTCCGCCAGGAGGTCGAGATTCATTTCCAGGGCGACACCACCCTGGACAATGGCCTCACCGTCGGCGCCCGCATCGAGATGGATGGCCAACAATCCGACGATCAGATCGACGAGGTCTGGGCCTATTTCAAGGGCGGCTGGGGCCAGATCCGGTTCGGCGACGACGACGATGCCTCCGAGCAGCTCAGCTATCTGATCCCCACGGCGTCGAACATCTTCGGCGTCGATTCGCCATCCTTCGAGTTCTCGAACAATCACGGCAACAACTTCAACAATGGTCTGTTCCAGACCAACAGCACCGTGCTCAACATCTCGGGCGACGCCACGAAGATCATGTATTTCAGCCCGACCTTCGCCGGCTTCAATTTTGGCCTTTCCTTCGCGCCGGATTTCCGCGGCGAGGACACTTACTCCTACTGGTCGGGTCCGGGCGGAACCACCACCAGCAACGATGACGGACAGATCCAGAATGTCGTCTCCGCGGCCCTGAACTTCGAACAGGAGTTCGAAGCTTTCAGCATCCAGACCGGCATCGGATTTGGCGAAGGCCAATGGGAGAACAAGGGGGCCGGCGGCGACGTGGCGACCAGCTGGGGTGTCGCCGGCCATCTGGACGTCGTTTTTGGCGGACTCACGATCGGCGTCAACGGCACCTGGCGGAACAACTGGCAGAGCGCCAGCGGCGCCGATTACTGGGTCGCCGGCGCCGGCGGCACCTACAACTGGGACGCTTGGACCGTCGGTCTCGCCTGGTCGCATGGCGATTACGAGTACTTCAACAGCGGCAACTCGTCCGACACCATCGACATCATCCAGGTCACCGGCCGTTACGATCTGTCCGAGGCGATCTCGCTGGATGCGATGATCGGCTACAACACGATGGACGGGAGCAATGGCACCGGCCATGCCGATGACAACACCTGGGAGGCCGGCATCGGCTTCTATCTCGGGTTCTGATTCCGAGGGCTGACAGTCCGGTTCGACGAGGGCGGCTTCGGCCGCCCTCTTTTTTGTCGCGACGAAGCCCTCGTCAAGCCGGGCCCATCGCCGACGCGGCAGCGGTTGTACCTTTCCCGTTCGCTCGCGCCCTGCGTGCAACCCCCGTTGATTGCAGAGCTCGCCGCATGACAGAAGCATGACGATTTGCGTTGCCGCCGCGCCACAGTGCGGCGCGCATGCCACTTGTCATCCAAGCTTAATTTGCTCCCCCAACACGCGCCCGCGATAACCGTGAAGCGCAGTTCACGTTGATCGGTGCCGCCAGAAAAAGACGGCTGCCATCGAGCCGAATCGACGACGGAACTCACGCGATAGAGGGGCCCACTGGTCGCAAGCGCGACCGGTATTTCTAGAGGGGAAGTTACAATGAGACCGATTCTGCTCGGCTCGACCGCGCTTGTCGCGGCCGTTTCGATCACTGGCGCCGCCCAGGCGGCGCAAGGCATTTCGCTGGGACTGGGCGGTTACTATCAGGGCGCGGCGGGCCTCTTGATCAGCCAGGATAACGGCAATGGCGAACCTGGCCAGCATACCCGCGATGTCGTCTTCCGCCAGGACGTCGAGATCCACTTCAAGGGCGAGACCAAGCTCGATAACGGCCTGACCATCGGCGCCCGTATCGAGATGGAAGGCCAGCAGTCCGACGACCAGATCGACGAAGTCTGGGCCTATTTCAAAGGCGGTTGGGGCCAGGTCCGGTTCGGCGATGACGACGACGCCTACGAACAGCTCAGCTACCTGATCCCGAGCGCCTCGCTCGGCCTGTTCGGCGTGGACTCGCCCCATTTCGACTTCTCGAACAGCAAGGTCGGCGGCGTTTCCGCGCTGCAGACCAACGCCACGGTCATGAAGCTCACGGGCGACGCCACCAAGATCATCTATTTCAGCCCGTCCGTCGCCGGCTTCACTTTCGGCTTCTCCTACTCGCCCGACCGTCGCGGCGAGGACACCTACTCCTATTGGTCAGGTCCCGGCGGCACGACCAATTCGAACAATACCGGTCAGATCCAGGACGTCTTCGCGGCCGCGGTGAACTATCAGGGTGATTTCGGCGGCGTGAAGCTGATCACCGGCATCGGCGGCGGCGAAGGCCAGTGGGAATCGCCGCTCGGCAATCAGAACGACACCTCCTGGACCGTCCGCGGCCATTTGATCGTCTCGTTCTCCGGCTTCACGATCGGCGGCGCGGGCTCGCTGCAGACCAACTACCAGAACGTTGCCGGCCGCAACAACACGTACAAATGGGTCGCCGGCGGTGGCGGTACCTACAATTGGGACGCCTGGACCGTCGGTCTCGCCTACTCGCATGGCAGCTACCAGGTTCTGTCCGACGACGATATCGACACGCTCGACATCGTGGCCCTGACCGCACGCTACGATCTGGCGCCGGGCATCGACCTGGAAGGGATGGCCGAGTATCACCAGTACATAAACGACCTCAACAACACCGGTGACGACCATGACTGGGAGTTGGGCGTGGGCTTCAATATCGGGTTCTGAACCGCACCATCTCCGACCGCTGGCCTCGAGACGAGGGTAGCGGCCCGAGCGCGCGGTTGGACTCGAACGCCCTTACCCGCGAGGATTTCGCGGCACCTGGGCGATTGACAGTCGGGGGTGCTGCGACAGCTGGGGGAGCCGCCGGTCGGGGGACTGGCGGCTCCCCTTCGTTTTGACGCCATGCTATGAAGCGGCCGGCGACAGGCCTTCGCCGACCGCCGCAACGACAATTGTCCATCACCCCATGATCGAGACTTTCCCCTCCACGATTGCCGCCCGCCTCGCTGCGATCCGCGCGCGCGTCGCAGCCGCGGCGGCCGCGGCCCAACGGTCCGCCGGCAGCGTTCATCTGGTCGCCGTCAGCAAGACCCATGATGGCGATGCCTGCCTCGAAGCGCTGGCGGCCGGACAGAAGATCTTCGGCGAGAACCGGGTGCAGGAGGCGCAGGGCAAATGGCCTGCCCTGCGCCTGAGCCATCCCGATCTCGAGCTGCATCTGATCGGTCCCTTGCAGAGCAACAAGGCCGCGGATGCGATCGCGCTGTTCGATGTGATCGAATCGCTCGACCGGGAGAAGCTGGCGCGGGCCTTGGCGTCGGAACGCGACAAGGGCAAGCGCTTGCCGCGGCTCTACATCCAGGTCAATACCGGCGAAGAGGAACAGAAGGCGGGCATCGGGCCGAAGGAGGCGCCGGCCTTCATCGCCCTTTGCCGGGATCGCCTGGGCCTGCCGGTCGAAGGGCTGATGTGCATCCCGCCGGTGGATGAGGAGCCCGCGCCCCATTTCGCGCTGCTGGCGCAGCTCGCGCGCCAGCATGGCCTTCCGGCGATCAGCATGGGCATGAGCGGGGATTTCGAGATCGCCATCCGGTTCGGGGCGACGCATGTTCGCGTCGGCACGGCCATCTTCGGCGAGCGGCCCAAGACCGCTCCTTAAGAGGTCGATCGGCGCGGGGCCGATCCGGCAGCCTTCAATTGAGAAACGTCGGCGATGCGCCTGCGGGCGAGCGAAGCGCGGCCGATCCTGCGGTAAAGGGCGCGCGCACCGCCGTGCGTCGCGTGCCCACCCGCCGCCGTCCCGCCAGGCGCGAACGCGAGCTGGCGCGCAAGCGGATTCGGGTACGGTTCATTCTCTCTGCTCCCCTCAGCTCTGGAAATCGAGGCCCGGCACAGGCACGGCGTCGCGATTTCGTTCCTGCATCATCTTGCGATAGCTATCAAGAGCCCGCGTCATCGCGGCCGGCACGGTCGCGGGATCGACGGGGCCCGTGGCCACCGGTTGGCTGCCCGCCGGCGTCAGCTTTGCCGGCATGGATCGCCCGAGGCCGCCGGTGTCGATCGGCGGCGGATTATGGATGGTGAAGCCGGCCGGCAAAGGCGCCGGCAGCGGTTTCAGGGCCCGCGCCGGCGGATTGAGGGTCGCAGCGCCGGAAGGCGCGGTGAGGCTGGGCGCTTCCGTGACGCGCGAGCTCGCGGCCGCGGTCTGCGGCATCACCACGGGCAGGGAATCGGAGACGCTGCCGGCGCCGATGATCTGAGGCTGGCTCGAAGCCGGGGGCGGAACGGAAGCGGCGGGCGTCACGCTCGAGGCGCCCTGATCGTGGACCGCATTGGGAAGCTTCGACAAAGTGTCGACCAGATCGGCCGGGATTTCCTGCAAGGCCGGCGCGGGGTCGCTGGAGGCAGATGCCGCTTCGGCCAAGGCCGCGGTGGCGAGGCCGGCGCCGCGACTCGTGGGCATGCCGGCATCGCTGGCCGGGGTCGGTGCGGCAGCGGGATCGATGGCGGCAGCCGTCGCCTCCGGCGTGGGCGCAGGCGCCGCCGCCATGTTGTCGGTATCGTCGGCGAGGGGCGACGGGCCCAGCAACGAGACCATGAACTGCTGATCGGCGGCGCCCCCGGTCAGGCC
This sequence comes from Hypericibacter sp., assembly GCF_050729195.1. Classification (NCBI taxonomy): domain Bacteria; kingdom Pseudomonadati; phylum Pseudomonadota; class Alphaproteobacteria; order Rhodospirillales; family Dongiaceae; genus Hypericibacter; species Hypericibacter sp. The sequence goes on along the minus strand of NZ_JBOHKS010000150.1, from coordinate 6,582 downwards.
GTCGACGGCAATCATGCCGGCCGAGGCGGCAAAACCGATGGCCCCGCCATAGAGCGCGCCGCCGGCCAGTTCCGCGGCCGGCGAGATCGTGTCCCCGGTCAGCCAGCGATAGACGGTGCTGACGACGGGAATGTGCTGAAGCGGATTCACCACATCGATGACGTCGTCGAAGGTCAGCCCGTCATCGCCGAAGGGGTGGAAATTCTTGCTGTCGGCCTGGGGCTTCCAGTCGGGGCGCGTGAAGGCGATGGTGCGCTCGCGCGGGTCCATGAAGCTCGGATCGGGGCCACCCTCTTCCTCTGCGGCTGGCGTGCCCGCCCCCGTCACCATCTCGCCCGGGTTTGCCGGCGCGTTGGTACCGGCGGGCGCCGCGCGGGTCGAGGCCAAGGCCGCAGCAAAGCTGCCGTTCGTCGCCGCGCTCTGGGTGACGCCGTAGCGGGGATGAACGGCCGGCTGGAAGGTACGGAACGGAGATTGAAAGTCGACCGGCATGAATGGGGGCCCTTTGGCCCTCAGGAATGCAGGATCGATGCCAGCTTTGGCGCCTGGAGATCGAGGGTCCGGCCCGGTTGAAAAACCGAAGATTTTCGCGGGTTTCGGCGGGCGTCCGGCAGAACCGGAAAGTCAAGGGCTGGAACGCCGCCGGAGCACGCCGGCAAAATTTGCCGATCGCCGGGGCAGCGGCGCCTCAAAACATATGGCCGAACTTCTGCGCCTTGGTCGTCAGGTAATCGCGATTGAAGCGGTTGGCCGGCACCACCAACGGCACGCGCTCGGCCACCGCGATCCCCAGCCGCTCCAGCCCCGTCACCTTGTCCGGGTTGTTGGTCATCAGCCGCACGGTCTTGAAGCCCAGCCGCCGCAGCATCTCGGCCGCCGCCAGATAGATCCGTTCGTCGGCCTCGAAGCCCAGCTGCTCGTTGGCGTCGGCGGTATCCGCACCCTGATCCTGCAGCCGATAGGCCCGCAGCTTGTTGACCAGCCCAATGCCGCGTCCCTCCTGCGCCAGGTAGAGCAGGATCCCGCCGCCCTGGCGCGCGATCTCGGCGATGGCGCTGCGCAGCTGCTCGCCGCAATCGCAGCGCAAGGAGCCCAGCAGATCGCCGGTAAAACATTCGGAGTGAAGCCGCGCCAGCACCGGCTTGGCCGGGTCGGGCTGCCCGATCACGATCGCCAGATGCTCGGTGCTGCCGTCGCTGGGCCGGAAGGCCACGATCCGGGCGTCTTCCGCGCCCTCCAGCGGCACGCGCGCCTCACCGACGGGCTCGAGGCTGACAGCGGCGGTGGTCTCGTAGGCGGCCACGTCGCTGGCCCAGACGGCCAGGATGCCTTCCTCCGCGGCCATGCGAAGATGCTCGTCGGCATCGCGGGCCGGCAGGGCCGACACCACGGCGGCCGGGAGCAGGCGGGCGAGTTTGGCCAGATGAATCGAGGCGGTGGCGAGCTCGTCCGGGAAATGCGGCGGCTGGGTCGTGGGCGGCAAGGCCGCGGCCACGGCGGTCGGATCCGCCAGCCGCAACACGGCCTCGGCATCGGCGCCCGCCGGCAGATTCGCCAGGAACGGCCGCTCGTCTTGCGTGATCGGATTGGGAGCCGACATGGGTCCCGTCGAGGCCAGTCCGAGCACGGCCGCCCGGCGTCCGGTCAGGACCAGCAAGGGGGGGCTCGCCTGGCGCAGCCGGCGCAGGCTCGCCACCGCGACGGTTTCGGCTGCGGCAGCCAGGCAGGCGCCTTTGGATCCCAGGATCAGGACCGGCTGGCCACGGCGGAACTCGGTGGTCGCGCGATCGACGGCAATGGCCGCGGCCGCGGACAGCGCAGGCGGCGTGACATTCCGGCTATTGCCAAGGCGGGGCTCGGTCATGAACTCAACTCTAACAGACGCTGCCCGAAAGGGCCGCCGGAGGAAACCTTTCGGTCCAGATTAGGGCCGGCATTAAGGCCGACCCCGGGGGCGCCGGTCAAGGCGACATGGCGGCGCCTGATGAAATCAAAATAATTAAGCAAATTCAGACAAGTACCCCCGGACAGCGAGCACTTTCCGCGGTCCGGCCGGCTTGCGGTCGCCCGACGCCGATGATATTGAGCGCTCCAGGTCATTGCGCCAGTGCTGAAAATGAACCTGACCGTCCTGGCTCTCTCCCGCGGGCTTGAGACGGAACCCAGTCTCTAGTCTATTCAGTCACAAGCCGTTCAGGGGTTGGCTCGAGCCATGGGGCGAAGGTCATCGGCCCCCGTGGGGATCCGCCGGCCCGGCGGGACGCCAGAACCGGATCGGGGCGACATCGTTTGAGAAGCATCATGAAACCGCGGCGCAAGATCCTGCTGGTGGATGACGACGAAGCGTTGCGCCGTTCGCTCAGCGAGCAGCTCACGCTGCATGAGGAATTCGACATCGTCGAAGCCGGCGCCGCCGACGGCGCGCTCAAATCGAGCAAGGACGAGACCTTCGATCTGGTGCTGCTCGATGTCGGCCTGCCGGACATGGACGGACGCGAGCTCTGTCGCTTGATGCGCCGCGCCGGGACCAAGGCGCCGATCATCATGCTGACCGGCGCCGACAGCGATGCCGACACCATCCTCGGATTGGAATCCGGCGCCAACGATTATGTGACGAAGCCCTTCAAGCTGGCGGTGCTGCTGGCGCGCATCCGCGCGCAGCTGCGTCAGCATGAGCAGAGCGAGAATGCGAGCTTCGCGATCGGGCCCTATCTGTTTCGTCCGGCCTCGAAGCTGCTGCTGAACGAATCGACCGGCAAGAAGATCCGCCTGACCGAGAAGGAGACCTCGATCCTGCGTTATCTCTATCGTGCCGGCGAGCAGGCGGTGAGCCGCGAGACGCTGCTGGGCGAGGTCTGGGGCTACAATGCCGGCGTGACCACGCACACGCTCGAGACGCATGTCTATCGCCTGCGCCAGAAGATCGAGAAGAATCCATCGCAGGCCGAGCTGCTCATCACCGAACCCGGCGGCTATCGGCTGGTGCCGTAAGCGACGCGAAGGCGCGCTTAGCCTCGCGCCTGATGTGCATCCCGGCGATATCGCGCATGCAGCAGCAGCGCGCCCGCCGTGGCCACGCTGGTGGTAACGCCGAGCAGCGGTGCGACCGCGCCCCATCCGCCATGGCCCTGCTGCAGAATCGCCATCAGGATCGGCCCGATCAGCACGCCGACATTGCGTCCCGTCATGAGAATGGCGAAGGCATGAGGACCGGCCGCGCGTCCGAGGATCGCGCCGGGAAGCGCGAACAGGCAGGTCGGCGTGATGCCGGCGGCGATCCCATAGAAGATCAGCAGCGCGATGCCGGCGGCATCGGAATGGGCGAAGGGCGTCAGCCACCAGCTCAGCGCCTGCGCCGCCACGCCGATCAGCAAGAGCAGCGTGACGCCGACGCCGCGGCGCAGGACCTCGCCGGTGAGAATGTTGAATCCCATCAGCACGACGACCGGCAGCAGATAGCTGAACACCGCCGCCACCGGCCCCAAGGCGCGCGCCTCGATCAGATATTGCGGCAGCCAGGTCATGTAGGCGTAGTACTGCCCCGACCAGAGCAGGAAGATTCCGGCACCGATCAGGAGCGCCCGATGCTCGCGCCGCAACAGCGGCGGCTCGACCATGCGGCGCCCGGCCGTGCCGCGGCCGAACGCATGGCGCCGTGCCAGGGCGGCACCCCACAGCCAGATCGCGCCCGTTGCCGCGATGCCGGCATACCAGAGCCATTGCCAATGGTCTTGCGCGAGCGCGAAAGGGGCGGCGAGACCCGCCGCGATCTGGCCGATCGGGATCCAGGCCGAGACCAGGGCGATGGCGAAATGCCGGTGCCGGGGGCTGGCGCAACCGCCGACGATGGCCGGCCCGAGAATGGCGCCGACGGCGAAGGAGCAGCCTTCGAGCGCACGGCCTGCCAGCATCAGCCAGCCATTCTCGGGGGCCAGCAGCGACAGGCCGTTGCCGGCGATCATGACGAGGGAGGCGACGGCGACGCCCCGCAGGGCACCGTGGCGCGCCAGCCAGCGGCCGATCGGCACCGACAGGAGCAGGCCGGCCACGGCATAGACCGACATGAAGCTGCCGGCGAGCGTTCGGTCATAGCCATAGCGCTCGAGCAGCATCGGCAAGACCGGCGGCAGCTTGAACTGCTGATAGGCGATCAGCGAGGCCAGGGTGACGCCGAACGCGATTCCGGCCCAGTCGGTCTCGGCGCGAGACCCTCGTCGATCGGCGTCGGTGGCGGTCACGAGGGCAATATCCTCTGGGCGGTCCCCAGGGCGCCAAAGGAACGGCGCGCCGGGACAAGGGCTCCCGCGAGCCATAGCTGTCATTCACCCTTCTAGGCAAGGCCCCCTGGAGGGGGTCGATAGGGGCGTTTGCGGCGGATTCCGCCCGTCTCCAGTCCTTTGTTGCGAACATTAACCAGTCCGCTGCCGGCGCCGGCGCCGGCCTCCCCGCGCCGCTCGGTTTCCAGCTTGAGCAGGGTCGGGCTTTCTGGTTGGTTGACGGGGGGACGGGGTGGTTGAGCCGGAGACAGGGACGTTGGCCCAGGCCGAAGATTTCTATGTGAGGTTCTGGGGGGTCCGCGGGAGCATTGCCTGCGCCGGCCACGAGTTCGAGCGCTATGGCGGCAACACCTCCTGCATCGAGATCCGCTGCGGCAAGCATATCCTGGTGTTCGACGGCGGCACCGGCATCCGCGCGCTGGGTGCAGCCCTCAAGCCCGAGGAGCCGGTCGATCTCGACCTGTTTTTCTCGCACAGCCATTTCGACCACATCGTCGGCATCCCTTTCTTCGGCTCGCTCTTCAACGCGCAGAACAAGGTCCGGCTCTGGGCGGGCCATCTCCTTCCCGATCGCACATTGAAGGATGTGATGGGAAAGATGATGGCGGCCCCGCTCTTTCCGGTGCCGCCGGAGATCTTCGCGGCGCAGACCAGCTTCCTCGACTTCCGCGCGGGCGAAAGCTTCGAGCCGCGGCCGGGCGTGAAGCTGATCACGACGCCGCTCAACCATCCGAACCACGCGACCGGCTACCGGGTCGAGTTCAACGGACACTCGATCTGCTACATCACCGACACCGAACACAAGAAGGACGAGCTCGATCAGCGGATCCTGCGTCTGATCCGCGAGGCCGACATCGTGATCTACGATTCGACCTATACGGACGAGGAATATCCGCGCTTCGCCGGGTGGGGTCACTCGACCTGGCAGGAAGGCGTGCGCCTCGCCGATGCCGCCGAGGTCAAGAAGCTGGTGATCTTCCATCACGATCCCAGCCATGACGACACCATCATGGATCGCATCGCCGAGGCGGCCGAGAAGGTGCGGCCCGGCACCATCGTCGCGCGCGAAGGGCTGACGCTGCGGCCGTGATCATCGATTGCGAGGTCTGCTGGAACGCGGCGAGCGCTTCTCTTTCTTGCTCATTTCCCTCCCCCCTCGAGGGAGAGGGTCGGGGAGGGGGAAGACCAGGTGCTGGCTGAACCACCGAGCAGCCCCCTCCCTCACCTTCCCCCGCGAAGCGGGGGAGGGAATGATGAGAGCGCGTCATGATCGGCCGTCCCACCTGGCGTCGCCTGGCCCTCGGCCTGCCGACCGTGCTGGGCCTGGCGAAACGGGGCTTCTTCATTCCCTATCGCTATGCCGGCGGCGTGGCACCCCGCGAACGCGATCTCTACCCGTCAGCCGCGGCCCTCTTTGCCGAATATCAATCGGTCTTCGCCGACGCGCTGGAGGTCCTCTCGGATTACACCGAGGACTTCGCACGGATCGCGGGCGGCGGTGGCACCGGCGCGCCGCGCTTCGACCAGGACTGGTTCCCCCGCCTCGATGCCGCCATGGCCTACGCGCTGGTGCGCCGCTTCCAGCCACCGCGGATCGTCGAGGTCGGCTCCGGCCATTCGACCCGGTTCGTGGCGCGCGCCGTCGCCGATGGAAATCTGCCGACGGCGATCACGGCGATCGATCCAGCCCCACGCGCCGACATCGCGAGGCTGCCGATCACGCTGCGGCGCGAAGCGGTGCCGCAATGCGGCGCGGCGCCGTTCGAGGCCTTACGGCCTGGCGATCTGCTGATGATCGATTCGAGCCACATCCTGATGCCGGGGACGGACGTGGATTTTCTCTTTTCCAGCGTGCTGCCGACCCTCGAGCCCGGCACGCTGGTTCATATCCACGACATGCTGCTGCCCGACGGCTATCCGGCCGACTGGGCCTGGCGCGGCTATAACGAGCAGTCGGCGGTCGCGGCCCTCCTGGGCAGCGGCGCCTGGCAGCCGCTCTTCTCCAGCCACTGGGCCGTCACGCGCATGGCGGCGGAGGTCGCGAAATCACCGGTGGCCCGGCTGCCGCTGCGGACGGGTGCACGCGAAACCGGGCTCTGGCTCGAGCGGCGCGGGCCCGGCCAGCGAACCTATCTCTGAGAGAAGGCTTACCGGTAGGGGCCGGCCTATCTGTAAGGATCTGCCGCGTCGCGCAGGCCGTCGCCCAGGAAGTTGAAGGCCAGCACCACCAGGATGACCGGCAGCACCGGGAACATCAGCCAGGGATAGAGCGCGACGACATTGATGTTCTGCGCCTCGTTGAGCA
>NZ_JBOHKS010000149.1:0-5217 GCF_050729195.1 Hypericibacter sp. | reverse complement strand
GGTAGTCGTAGATGAGATCGAGCTGGATCTCGATGTTGCCCGGCCGGTCGAGGAACAGCTGGTCATAGATCCAGGTCGCGGGATCGACCCGGGATGGATCCTTGACGCCATCGAGATACTGGAACTTGGTGCTGTGGAGCGACATGACGGACCGCAGAGCCTCGCGCTTGTCGGCAGCGCCGGTGGCCCAATAAGCCTTGAGAGGATCCCAGAATCCGCTCAAACCGTCTTCATAGGCATTGCCGTTCTGCGTCACGAGCGCCGTCACGCGCTCCGGATGCTTGAGCGCGAGGCGGAAGCCGACCGGGGCGCCATAATCCATCACATAGAGCGCGTAGTGCGTCGCGCCCAGCTTCTCGAGCAGCTTGTCGATCAGGTCGGCATAGGTCGCGAAGCTGTATTTGAAGGCCTTTCGATCCGGCATGGCACTGAGACCGAAGCCAGGATAGTCCGGCGCGATCACGCGATAGCGGTCGGCGAGCGCGGGAATGAGATTGCGGAACATATGCGAGGAGGTCGGGAATCCATGCAGCAGAACGACCGCCGGCGCGTCGGCCGGCCCTGCCTCACGATAGAAAACCTCGACGCCATCGATCTGGGTCGTCCGGTGATGGGTGACAGGGAAACTCATATGGGCGGAGACGGCATTCATGGCAGATCTCCTTGATCGTCACAGGGGGAAGCTATGATCGCGAGTTCAATCCCGACCGAGCCGCTGTTTCACGGTGAGCCCAGTCTGGCCAGCGCTTCCGCGGCGAGGGTCCGGGTCAGCTCACCCGCCGACATCGCGCGCGCAAGCCGCGCGGCCTGCCCCGACCAGAGATTGGTGAAATCGCCCGAGCCCGCCGCTTCCGCCTTCGCGCGCAAGGGACCCAGCGCGGCGCCCGCCAGCGGAAAGGCCGGCGCCTCGCCTGAGAGTGGCCCGACCTCGCGCATCAGCCGGTTGACGATTCCGCGCGCGGGGCGGCCGGTGAAGACGTTCGTGACCATGGTGTTGTCATCGACCGCGGTCTTGAGCGCCTCGCAATGGACGGCCGGGAGCTTCGCCTCGGGGCTGAAGAGATAGGCCGTGCCGATCTGCACGGCCGAGGCGCCGAGCGCCAGGGCGGCGACGATGCCGCGCGCATCGGCGACGGCGCCGGCCGCGATCACCGGAACTTTCACCGCATCGACCACCTGCGGCACCAGGGCGAAGGTCCCGACCTGGCTTGCCATCTCGTGGCTGAGAAAATTGCCGCGATGACCGCCTGCTTCCAGACCCATGGCGATAACCGCGTCGACGCCCCGTTCTTCGAGCCAGCGCGCCTCGGCCACCGTCGTTGCCGAGGCGATCACCTTGGCACCCGTCGCCTTCACGCGGGCCAGCAGCGCCGGCTCCGGCAGACCGAAATGGAAGCTCACCACCTCGGGCTTGATGGTCTCCACCAAGCCGCAAAGATCGCTGTCGAAAGGCGTGCGGCCCGCCGCAGGCGTCGGCGTCTCGGGATCGAGACCTTTCTCGAGATAATAAGGCTTGAGCCGCGCGCGCCACGCTGCCGCCCGTGCGCCATCGGGCGCCGGTATTTTATGGCAGAAGAAATTGAGATTGATCGGTCGCGCGGTTCCTTTTCGGATGGCACCGACGGCATCTCGCATCTGATCGAGACTGTATTGCGCCGTGGGCAGCGAGCCCAGGCCGCCCGCCTCGCTCACCGCGATCACCATCTCGGGCGTGGTCGCACCTGCCATCGGCGCCTGGATGATCGGCAGCTCGATGCCAAAGAGATCGAGAATGCGACGATCGGGCCAGGCTTTCATCGTCGGTCTCCGAACTGAAAATTCAGACCAGCAGCTTCAACACGGCTTTCGCCGCCGCATCCGACGAAGCGGGGTTCTGGCCCGTGACCAGCTTGCCGTCGGTGATGACGAAGCTCTGCCAGTCGGCGGCCTTCTCATAGAGGCCGCCCCGCCGCTTCAACTCGTCCTCGACGAGGAAGGGCACCACCTTGGTCAGCCCGACCGCTTCCTCCTCGCTGTTGGCGAAGCCGGTGACGCGCTTGTCCTTGACCAGCGGCGCGCCGCGCGAGCGTGTGTGACGCAGCACGCCGGGCGCATGGCAGACCGCGCCGACGGGCTTGCCCAGGCTGGCGAAGGTCTCGACGAGCGCGATGGAATCGACATTCTCGGCCAGGTCCCAGAGCGGGCCATGGCCGCCCGGATAGAAGATGGCGTCATACTCGCGGGCCTTGATCGTGCCGAGCTTGATGGTATCGGCGAGCTGCGCCTGCGCCGCCGGATCCTTCTTGAAGCGCCGGGTCGCCTCGGTCTGGCCTTCGGGCGTGTCGCTCTTGGGATCGACCGGCGGCTGGCCGCCCTTGGGCGAGGCGAGCGTCACCTCGGCCCCCGCATCGCGGAACACATAATAGGGCGCCGCGAACTCCTCGAGCCAGAAGCCGGTCTTCTTGCCGGTATTGCCGAGCTGGTCGTGCGAGGTCAGCACCATCAGGATTTTCATCGTCGGGTCTCCGGACGCGGCGTTGGATTTTCACTCACGGGAACAGCCGGCGATCGGTGGGCGCTGCGCCGCCCACCGGTTCCGGTTCAGGAGAGCAGCGTCGCGTCGAGCGTGATCTCGGCATTGAGCAGCTTCGACACCGGACAGCCGGCCTTGGCCTTCGCCGCCAGTTCCTGGAAGGTCGCGTTGGTCGCGCCGGGGATCTTCGCCTTCAATGTCAGCTTCGACGAGGTGATGGCATAACCGCCCGCGACCTGCTCCAGCGTCACCTCGGCGCTCGTGTCCATCTGCGTGGCGGTGAGCTTGGCCTCGCCCAGGATCAGCGAGAGCGCCATGGTAAAGCAGGCGGCATGGGCCGCCCCGATCAGCTCCTCGGGATTGCTTCCCTTCTGCCCCTCGAAGCGGCTGGCAAAGCCATAAGGATAGGCTTTCAAGGCGCCGCTCTCGGTCGAGATGCTGCCCTTGCCGTCCTTGAGTCCGCCCTGCCAGGCGGCCGAGCCCTGTCTCTTGATCTTCATCGTCATGCTCCTGGGTAGAAGTGCCGTCGACGCGACAAGTTTCGCCCGCGATGATCCGCCGGGCTAGAAGGTAAAATCGAAGGACGAGACCGGATCGCTGGCCGGGAAGGTATCCTTGAGCGCCTCATCGAGCAGTATTTCCTGCCTGAGGCGATGATACTGCTCCACCAAGTCGTTGTCCGGTGTGTTTGCCGTCGGCGCTTGCGGGCGATTCTGCCGAAAGCGATGGCGGACGTTCTTGGCGGACGTTTTCATGGGATCACCTTTCGGGCCATGAGGATGGCAGCGAGCCGCAGGGAGCGCCTGCGGATCTGCACGAAAACCACATATGGCCCCCGGATTCGCCCAATCCAAGGCTCATGTGACATTTGCGGTTATGGGGCAGGAATGTTGAATTGTGTCGGCGCGGTCGCGACCGTCTAGTGAAAATTTCGCGATGGATAGGATGAATCGCGCTTTAAGCGCGCGCGGTCGCCGATCTGGCGGTTGCGCGCATCCTCGCCCGGTTTCCTGACCTCGTCGGCGCGGGCGAGGCTCGAGGCCGGCGAGAGCTCGGGGCTGGCCATGTCCCTGAGATGCCCGGTCAGGTCGATCAGCCGGTCGGCGATCAAATGCGTCACGATGCCTTCGCGCTGCAGCTTGCCGACGACGCCCAGGAGATTGGCGCCCAGCAGGGCGCGGCGATAGCGTTCGAAGGTCCTGGGCCAGATGACGATGTTGGCGATGCCGGTCTCGTCCTCGAGCGTGGCGAAGATGACGCCGCTGGCCGTGCCCGGGCGCTGGCGCACCAGCACGATGCCGGCCACCTTGACCTTGTCGCCATTCTCCGCCGCGAGGAGACTGGTGCAGGATCGATAGCCTTCCGCCGTCATGATGCCCCGCAACAGCCCCATCGGGTGACGTTTGATCGAGAGCTGCGTATGAGCATAATCCTCGGCGACATGCTCGCCCTGGGTCAGCGCCGGCAGCGTCACCGCTTCCTCCTCGCCCTGCTCTTCCGCCAATCTCGCCTCGAACAAAGGCAAGGGCGCCGCCGGCAAGCCCTTCACGGCCCAGAGCGCCTCGCGCCGGTCGAGCGTCATCGACCGGAAGGCATCGGCGCGAGCCAATGTGGTCAAGGCGGATTCCGGCAATCCGGTGCGCCGCCACAACGCCATCGGATCGCCATAGCCATTGCCCCGGGCACCCACCAGGGCCCGCATCTCGGTCTCGCCCAACCCCTTCACCTGACGAAAGCCGAGCCGCAATGCATAGGGTCGCCGCTTCACGCCCGGCGCCGGCTGGCCGCCATGGATGATTTCACGCTCCCCTCGTCCTTCGCCGTGAACGATGGGGCTGATGGGACGACCATCGTTCACGGCATCGGGTAATTCCAGCGTGCAATCCCACTCGCTGAAATTCACATCGACGGGCCGTACCTCGACGCCATGTTCGATCGCGTCGCGCACGAGCTGCGCGGGTGCATAGAAGCCCATCGGCTGGCTGTCGAGGATGGCGCAGGCGAAGATCTCGGGGTAATGGCATTTGATCCAGGAGGAGACATAGACCAGCAGCGCGAAGCTCGCGGCGTGGCTCTCGGGGAAGCCATATTCGCCGAAGCCCTCGATCTGGTGGAAGCAGCGCTCGGCAAACTCGCGCTCATAGCCACGCGCGACCATGCCCTCGATCAGCTTCTGCTCGAAGGTGTGGATGGTGCCGACATGCCGGAAGGTCGCCATGGCGCGCCGCAAGCGATCGGCCTCGTCGGGCGTGAAGCCGGCCGCGACGATGGCGATGCGCATCGCCTGCTCCTGGAACAGCGGCACGCCCAGGGTCTTGCCCAGCACCTCCTCCAGCTCGCGCGAAGGATAGGTCACCGGCTCCTCTATGTTCCGGCGGCGCAGGTAAGGATGAACCATGCCGCCCTGGATCGGGCCCGGCCGCACGATCGCGACCTCGATCACGAGGTCGTACAAGTTCTTTGGCTTGAGCCGCGGCAGCATCGTCATCTGCGCCCGGCTTTCCACCTGGAACACACCGATGGAATCGGCCCGTCCCAGCATCTCGTAGATGGCCGGATCCTCTTTCGGCAGGGTCGCCAGGTCGTAATTCTTCCCATGATGCCGGCGCAGGAGCGCAAAGCTCTTGGCGATGCAGGTCAGCATGCCGAGCGCCAGCACATCGACCTTCATCAGACCCAGGGTGGCGAGATCGTCCTTGTCCCAT
>NZ_JBOHKS010000148.1:0-4250 GCF_050729195.1 Hypericibacter sp. | reverse complement strand
GCCGGCATCCCCGATATCCCGGACACCAGCGGCGCGGCGCCCCCTTGCGGCCTCGCGATCAAGATCAGGGCCAAGGATGGGATGGATTACGATCTGGCGAGCGACCAGCATAATGGCTTCATCGTGGCGACCAGCGACGAGTTCGCAGCCTTCCTGCGCGCGGTCGGCGCCAGCGGGCCGGACGTGGCGCATCCCAATCCGGTCGAGCAGTTCCTGGGTTCGCATCCGATCGCCATGGCCTTCGTCAAGAGCCTGACCACGCCCGCCTCCTACGCGCAGGCGACTTACTTCGGCATCAACTCCTTCAAATGGACCAATGCCAAGGGCAAGTCGGTCTTCGTCCGCTACCGCTATGTGCCGCGCGCGGGCGAGCATTATCTGACACCGGACGAGCTCAAGGCCGAAGGCCCGAACTATCTCCAGGAGGAAATCGTCACGCGCCTCGCCCAGGGACCGATCGTCTTCGACTGGTATGCACAGATCGCCGAGACGGGCGACAAGATCGAGGACCCCTCGATCGCCTGGCCGGAGAGCCGCAAGCTGGTGAAGCTCGGCACCTTCACGCTGACGAAGCAGCCCGACGATCTGGTGGCCGCGGACAAGGCCTTCCTGGTGCTGCCGGGCCAGCCGCATCCCGGCATCGATCCGGCCGACCCCATGCTGCTGCTGCGCAGCGCGGCCTATCCGATCTCCTTCGGCGAGCGGCAGTAGCGCTTACGCGTCATTTGGTGCCGACGCCCGTGAGCGGAGGGCGCCGGCTCTTCTCCGGCCGAGGCCTTGCTGCTAGGCTCAGACTGGTAATTTGCGCTTGGGGGCGGACATGGGTCGGAAGTCCGGCGCCAGCGGCGGGGATGGCCCGCAGCAGGCCTATGGCGACCATCTGGCAGAGCGCTTCTGGCTGGAGAAGCCGAAATCGCATGTCGCGCGGTCTTTCAAGCGCGGCCCCCTCGCCGTCACGCAGATCAAATCCGATTTCCCGACGCCGGAGCCCAGCCAGTCGATCGGCTATGACGAGGCCTGGCTGATCGGGCTGATGGTCGACAACGTCCCCGATCACGAGCTCTGGCAGGACGGGCGTTCGGCGAGGACGCCTCCGTTCCGGTCGGGCGAGACGGCGCTCTATGACCTGCGGCGCGATCCGATCAGCTTCACCCGGACCGGCCATCATTCGCTCCATTTCTATCTGCCGCGCGCCCTGCTCGGCGAGCTGGCGGAGCAGAACGCGCTACGCTTCGACGGGGAGCTGCGTTACCGCTTCGCGACCGGCTATGACGATCCCGTCATTCGCCATCTGGGTGCAGCCCTACTGCCGGCGCTCGAAGGCGGCGGCCCCTTGAGCGGCCTCTTCCTCGATCACATCCTCTATGCGGTCGCGGCCCATGTGCTTGGCCGTTACGGCGAAGCGGGATCTCAGGGTCGCCGCTCCGCCCGCGGCGGCCTCTCGCCGCAACAGCTGCGTCGCGCTCAATCGCTGATGCTGGGGCATCTGGGCTCGGACATCTCGCTGTCGAGACTCGCGGCCGAGTGCGGTTTGTCCGTGACTCATTTCAGCCGCGCCTTCCGCCAATCGACGGGCATCACGCCGCATCGCTGGCTCCAGGCACGGCGTATCGACATGGCCATGACGCTGCTCCGCCTCGGCGAGCGGACCCTGCCCGAAATCGCGATCGATTGCGGCTTCGCCGATCAGAGCCATTTCACCAAGGTGTTCTGCAAGCATACCGGGGTCAGCCCGGGGCGGTGGCGCCGACAGTCGGAGTGAGCGTTCGTGGGAGCCTCGTTCCGTTGAAAAGAACGTTTCGTTCCGGTGGCGACTGATTTTCACTCGCCCTCGCGATCGGTTCCCCAACATCATCGGCGATATGAGACCCCTGGGAACGCTGAGTGGTCCGCGTTTTGTGGTGTGGCTGGCGCTCGTCGCGGCGGCCGTCGCCCAGCTCTGGGGTTAGGGTCCTGGCGGAACCATCAGGACGCCGGATCGTCGGGGTCGCGCGGCGGCGCAGCCGGATTGGCTGCGGGAGCCGGCGCCACCGGCCAGGGTCCCGGCGGTGAGCTGGCGCCCGGGCCCAGCGCCCGCTGCATCATGACGCTGTCGCCCCACTCGCCGAATTTGAAGCTGACCGCGGGCAACAGCCCGACGCGGACGAAGCCCAGGGTCTCGTGAAGCCGCAGCGATGCCGTGTTCGCGGCGTCGATATAGCCGATGAGCTGCCGATAGCCGGCAGCAGCGCAGGCCTCCATCAGGGCTGGCAATAAAGTCCGCCCGATCCCGGAATTGACGAACTCGTGATGGGTATAGATCGAGTGCTTGAGCGTATAGCGATAAGCGGGGCGCTTGCGGAAGGGCACGGCATAGGCGTAGCCGGCGATGGCGCCTTCGACCTCGGCGACCAGATGCGGCAGGCGGCGCTTGCGCATGTTCTTGCGGCGGCGCTTCAGATCCTCTTCCTCGAGCGGTGCCGCCTCATAGGCGCCGAGGTCGCCGACGCCGCGCGTGGTGTGATGGCGATAGATGGCGAGCATCGCCGGCACGTCCGCGTCCGTCGAGGCGCGGACCAGGATATTCATCGGCGTGGCGGACATGCCGGGCCCCGCTTGTTCACGCATGACGGTGCCGTGCAAGTGGACTCTGCCATCGGCTCTCGCTCATCGTCATCAAATCTTCATCAACCAAGGACACCCCTTAAGCGCGGAGCACTATCGGCAAGAGTTCTCCGAATAGTCAAACATGAATGGGCGAAGAGCCGCGCTTGTTCGATCGCTTACCGGGCGCAAGCGTCCCGGACGCAACCGCGCAGCCAGCGATGCGCGGGGTCGGCATCCAGCCGCGGATGCCAGAGCAGGGAGACCGTGATCTCCGGCACGGGCATCGGCAGCGGAAAGCTATGCATGCCGGCGCGCAAGCTTCCGGTGTGCCGTTCGGGAACGCTGGCGATCAGGTCGGAGGCGCGCGCCAGAGCCAGCGCGGCCGCGAAGCCGCCGACGACCGTGGCGATCTCCCGCTCCAGCCCACACGACTTCAGCGCTTCATCGATCGGACCCCAGTCGAGGCTGCGCCGCGAGACGAGGACATGCCGTCCGGCCGCATAGCGGGCGGGCGTGATCTTGCCCCGGCTCAAGGGGTGCCGCTTTCGCACGACGCCGATGAAGCGGTCGCGGAACAGGGCCTGCGCCCGCATCTCCGGACCGGTCATTTTCCCCACGACGCCGGTTTCCAGATCGACGGTCCCCTCGCGAAGCGGCGCGCTGTCCTTGTCCGTCTTGGGCAGGAAGCGCAGCTGCAGGCCCGGCGCTTCCTTGCCGACGCGGGCGATGAGGGCCGGCCCGAAGCTCTCCACGAAGCCGTCGCTGGTCCGCAAGGTGAAGGTCCTGACGAGTTTCTTGAGGTCGAGTCTCTCGGCCGGGCGAAGAACAGCCTCCGCGTCCTGCACGAGTTGGCCCACCCGTTCGCGAAGCTCGAGCGCGCGCGGGGTCGGAACCAGGCCCCGGCCGGCCCGGACCAGCAGCGGGTCGCCCGTCGTCTCCCGCAGCCGCGCCAGGGCCCGGCTCATCGCCGAGGGGCTGAGGCGCAGCCGCCGGGCGGCGCGCGCGACGCTGCCCTCCGCGAGCAGGGCATCCAGCGTGACGAGCAGGTTGAGATCCGGTCTCGACATGCCCCGACCCTAGCACAGACCGTTCGATCTGATATGGCGCCAAACGCACGAATAAAGTGCAAACCATGCGTGTTCCGCCATATCACTCGAAGGCCTAGCTTTCCGGCAGGCCCCTTCGGGGGCGCCCCAAGCCGGAGGTCATGGTGAAATCGATCATTGCAGGACGAATTGAGGCAGCCGCTCGCAGCACCGAACGGACATCGTCGGCCCGATGGGCGCTCGCCAGCCTTTCGCTCTCCATGCTGCTGGCCTCGCTCGGCACCAGCATCGCCAATGTCGGCTTGCCGACCTTGGCACAGGCGTTCGACGCCTCGTTCCAGCAAGTCCAGTGGATCGTCCTCGCCTACCTCCTCGCCATTACCACCCTCATCGTCAGCGTCGGACGGCTCGGCGACATCGCCGGCCGCCGGCGGCTGCTCCTGGCCGGGATCGCCCTCTATACCGCGGCTTCGGCCCTCTGCGGTGTCGCGCCCTCGCTCTGGCTGCTGATCGGCGCCCGGGCGGCGCAGGGCCTGGGTGCCGCCATCATGATGGCCCTCACCATCGCCTTCGTCGGCGAGACGGTACCGAAAGCGAGGATCGGCAGCGCCATGGGGC
>NZ_JBOHKS010000147.1:0-50060 GCF_050729195.1 Hypericibacter sp. | reverse complement strand
CCGCCAAGCTGGCGCCGTAGCGGGAGCGGGGGCGATGCATATCCTGGCGGTCTTCGCCCATCCGGTTCGGGAGTCCTTCACCGGCGCCCTGCTCGACGCGTTTCTCGAGGGCGCTGCCGAGGCGGGCCACAGCGCCGAGATCGCCGATCTCTATCGCGAGGGCTTCGAGCCCCGCTTTCAGCCCGAGGATTTCGCGCAGTTCAAGGCGGGTGCCATGCCCGAGGCAATCCGGGAGGAGCAGGCGCGGGTCGACCGCGCGGAAGGGCTCGCCTTCGTCTTTCCGGTCTGGTGGTGGTCCTTCCCCGCCATCCTCAAAGGCTGGATCGACCGCGTGATGTCGCAGGGCTGGGCCTATGATTTCTCGCCGGCACGATCGCGCGGGCAGTTGGCCGACCGCCCGGTGCTGTTGTTGGGTTCTGCCGGCTCGCGCGAAGGCACCTATCGCAAATATCGCTATGACGACGCGATGGCGATCCAGATCGATGTCGGGATCCTGGGCTATTGCGGGCTGCGCAATGTCTCGACCCGCATCCTCCATGACGTCAATGACGATGCAGCGCTGCTCGCGGTGCATCTCGCGGAAGCGCGGCGCTGCGGCCGGGAGTTCGGGCGCTGGCCGCACCCGGCCACAGTCAAGCCGGGTGCGGTGCGCGAGGCTTAGAAATCGGACCTAGAACATCCAGGTCGCGGGATTGGGGTAGGGCTGCTGCTTGCCGACATACTGCATGCCTTTGACGCAGCGCACGATCCACCAGATCAGCACCAGCAGCAGGATCAGGAATCCGATGAGGATCCAGGTGGTCAAGGCGCCGATCACGGAAAACAGAAGACCGATCCAGAAGGTACGGATCTGCAGCCGGTAATGCGTCTGCACCCATTCCGGCGCCTGGCTCTTGTTCATATAGGCGATGATCACGCCGATCAGACCGGTGATGCCGGTCACGAGCGTGACGAGATAGAGAATGTAAACGAGGTTGGCGGTGCTGCCCGCCTTCGGATCGATCGGATTGCTGCTCACGGCACTTCCCCCTAATCGGCTATGACGACCAGGGGCAGATTAGGACAACCGGCCTAGCGGGCGTGAGCGGGAAATTTGCCTCCCATCGAGCCCTGGCGGGCCCACCCCCGGTCAGGCGCGCGGCGCGAGAAGGCCCGAGAACGCGATCTTCACCTGGCGCGCCATCCCGCGTTTGAGCTCGGCCAGGGTGTGCTCTTCCCGCGCCACGAAGCCCATGAAAAGACTGTTGCAGGATGCGAACAGGAGATCGCCGGCGGCCCGGCAATCGATGCCGGCGGCGATCTGGCCGCGTCCCTGCATGACCTGCAGGAGCTCGCCGACCTGATCGGCCAGCTTGCGATCGAGCTGGGCATAGCCTTGGCCGAAGGGCGAGTCGGCCTGGGTGAGGGCGGTCGCCATGGCGTTGCGCCACATGCTCTTGCTCAGATGCACCAGCGAATGATCGACATAATGCTCGAGCAGCCTGCGGACGGCCGCGACCGGGTCCTTGGGCGGATCGGCGATGATATCGCGGCCGGCGGCGCGGACCTCCTCGCCGTCGCGCGCCACCAGCGCCAGCAACAGGTCGCCCTTGGATTCGAAATGATTATAGACCGTGCCTGCCGCGACCTCGGCCTGTTCGGCGATGGCGTCCACGGGGGTCGCGTCGAACCCGTCGCGCCGGAACAGGTTCTCCGCCGCGGCCAGGATCGAGCGCCGGCGTCCCGCCTTCTGTCGTTCGCGCAAGCCGGTCATCGGGGGCGACAATCTCCTGCGGAATGATTTCGTTGGAGCTTGACGTAAATTTAGAGACGGTTCATTTTTTCGGCAAGCCCTTCCGCGAGGCTTGCGGCAGGCAAAGATCGGGAGTCGAATCCCGTCACCCCAGAGGAGGCTCTTGTCATGATCCGTTCGCATCTCCGCATTTCGCGCCGCCGTCTGCTGAAGACGGGTGCCGCCGGTGCCGCCGCGGTCGGCACGTTCTCGATCATCGGGCGCGCCAAGGCTGCGGAGGAAATCAACGCGCTGGTCTGGTGCGATCATTCCGACCCGGCCCTGCTGAAGCCGTTCGAAGACACCTACGGCATCAAGGTCAACACCAAGGAGTTCGCCGCGACCGGTGAGGCGCTGGCGATCCTCGACCAGTCGCAGCCCGGCGACTGGGACGTGCTGGTGCTGGACACGGTCGACATCACCAAGGTGGCGGCGATGGGCCATCTGGCGGCGCTCGAGAAGTCCGACTATCCCTGGGACGACATCTTCCCGCAGCTGACCACCGAGAGCCTCCATTTCCTCAATGGCAAGCTCTACGGGATCCCCGAGAAATTCGGCTACAACACCGTCGCCTACAATTCGTCGAAGGTGGACCCCGCCGACATGCGCAAGGCCTCGGTGCTGTGGAACGCGAAATACAAGGGCCGCATCGCGATCTATGACTATTACGTGCCGCTGATGCAGATGGTGGCGATCGGGATCGGCATCATCCCGCCGCAATTGACGCAAGATCAGCTGCCGGCGATCAAGGCGAAGCTCCTGGAGATGAAGCCGCTGGCGGCGCTGATCGGCGATGTCGTCACGGTGCAGAACGCGCTCGTCAGCGGCTCGGCGGACATCATCGCCGGCGGCGGCGAGTTCGCGACCGCGGGTCTCCATGGCGAGAACCCGGCGCTCGATTGGGTGCTCCCGGACGAGGGCGGCATCCGCTGGATGCAGTCGCTTGCCATCTTCGAGAAGAGCAAGCGCAAGGAAGCCGCCAACAAGTTCGTGAAATACATCATGAGTCCCGCCGGCCAGGCGCGGCTCGCGACCTCGGCCTGCTATTGGGCGATGCCCGCCAACAACAAGGCGGCGCTCTCCGACGAGCAGAAGAAGATCCTGCGCTGGGACGAGCAGCCGACCTTCCTCTCCAAGTCCTACCACTACATGTCGCCCAACCCCGAGATGGACAAGGCGATGCTCGAAGTGTGGACGGAGTTCTTGAACGCGTAGAGAGCGGCAGGCTGATTCTTGCATAGGGTACCCCCCTCCCTAACCCTCCCCCTCAAGGGGGGAGGGGATGGTTTGTCCGGAGGGATCGTGGTTTCACGGGAAGTGATCCTGCTGCGTCTATCTCGCTTCTTTCTTTCTATTCCCTCCCCCCTTGAGGGGGAGGGTGAGGGAGGGGGGTGCCGCAGACGCGATCTATCGACCTGCTTGCACCACCCGTATCTCCCATGACCGCGCTCAACTCCCGCCGTCTCGATCTCACCCGCTGGGCGACCTGGCCCGCGGCGCTCTGGACCGGGCTGTTCTTCCTGCTGCCGCTGCTGATCATGATGGCCGTGAGCTTTTCGGCGCGGGTCGACAACCGGATGCTGGCGGTCTTCACGCTCGACAATTACGCGGCCTTCTTCACGCAAGGCGGCGGCGTCTATGTGGCGGCCCTCGCCAACTCGGTCGAGGTGACGCTGATCGTCACCCTGGTCAGCCTCGCGGTCGCCTATCCGCTGGCTTACATCCTCGCCTATGGCGTGCCGGCGCGCTGGCAGCGGCTGCTGCTGGTCGTGATCGTGCTGCCCTTCTGGACCTCCTATGTGATCCGCTCCTATAGCTGGCTGCTGGTGCTGTCGGAGAAGGGCGTGATCAATCAGGTGATGCTGGCGCTGGGCCTGTTCGACCAGCCGATCGGGCTCGGCAACACGCGCGGCGCCACCGTGCTGGGCTTCGTCCATTTCTTCACCATGCTGCTGACCCTCACGATCTATGCCAACCTGGTGCAGATCAAGGAGAGCTACCGCAAGGCCGCGGCCGATCTGGGCGCTTCGCCTTTGCAGGTCTTCCTGCGCATCACGCTCCCTTTGAGCTTGCCCGGCGTGGCGGTCGGCGCCTTCCTCACCTTCGTGCTCGCCATCGGCGACTACATCACGCCTCAGATCCTGGGCGGCAGCCGCGAGCTGCTGCTGCCCCAGGCGATCATGCTGCAGATCAGCCGCCAGGCGAATTTCGAGATGGCCTCGGCCATGAGCATGGTGCTGATGCTGGTGGTGAGTGCCGCTTTCCTCGTCTTCGCGCGCCATCTGCGGATGGAGCGGGTCTGAGCCCATGAACGCGCGCCGGATCTTCGCCATCATCTATCTGCTGCTGGCGCTGGGCTTCATCTTCCTGCCCGTCGTCATGCTGATCCAGTATTCCTTCCAGGATGGGCTCCTGCCGGTGCCCCCCTTCAAGGGCGTGTCCTTGCGCTGGTACGACGCCTTTCTGGCCAACGACCGGCTGATCCATGCCATGGGCAACTCGACCCTGGTGGCCATCGCGTCGTCGGCGGTGGCGACGGCGTTGGGCTTCCTCGCCGCCTATGGCATGGCGCGGCGCAAGCGGCGCCTCAATCTCGGACTTCAACTGTTGCTGATGGCGCCCATCGCCGTCTCCTATCTCATCATCGCCATGGGTCTGCTGATCGTTTTCAACTGGCTCGGCATCTCGCGCTCGCTGCTGGCGGTGGGCATCGGCCATGTCGTGATCAACCTGCCGCTCTGCTTCGCCATCGTCTATTCGCAGCTGGGCGAGCATCAGGCCAATATCGAGCGCGCCGCCCATGATCTGGGCGCGAGCGACCTCAAGGCGCTGCTGCTGATCACCGTCCCGATGCTCTGGCCGGCGTTGCTGGCGGGCTTCCTGATCGCCGCGACGCTCTCCTGGGACGAGTTCGTGATCGCCTTCCTGCTCTCCAAGTTCGAAGTCACCATGCCGGTCATGATCTGGAGCATGCTGCGCTCGGGCCTCAACCCGGCCTTGAACGCCGCCGGCACCGTCGTCTTTGCGATCTCGATCCTGTTCGTGATCCTGATCGAGCTCATCCAAGCGCGGAGCCGGCGTCATGGCTGAGGCCGGGGAACCGCTGGTCCGGCTCGAAGGGCTCTGCAAGAGCTACGACACGCAGGTCGCGGTCGAGCGCTTCAACCTCACCGTCGCCAAGGGCGAGTTCGTGGTGCTGCTCGGGCCCTCGGGCAGCGGCAAGACCACGGTGCTGTCGATGCTGGGCGGATTCACCGAGCCCAGCGAGGGCCGTGTGCTGATCGAAGGCGCCGATGTCACGGCCCTGCCGCCGGCCAAACGCCCGACCGCGACGGTGTTCCAGGATTACGCCCTGTTCCCGCATATGAGCGTCCGGGCCAATGTCGGGTTCGGCCTCGCCATGCGGAAGGTGAGCAAGGCCGCGCGCGATGTCCGTGCCGACGAGGTGTTGAAGCTGGTCGGGCTCGAAGGCTTCGGGTCTCGGCGCGTGCATCAGCTTTCGGGCGGCCAGCGCCAGCGCGTGGCGCTCGCCCGCGCCATCGCGGTCAAGCCGGCGGTGTTGCTGCTGGACGAGCCCCTGGGCGCGCTCGATCTGGCACTGCGCCGGCAGATGCAGGAGGAGCTGGTCCATATCCAGAAGCGGCTCGGCACCAGCTTCGTCCATGTGACCCACGACCAGGAGGAGGCGATGAGCGTCGCCGACACGATCGTGGTGATGAACAAGGGGCGGGTCGAGGACCGCGGCGCGCCCTCACGGATCTATCGCCGCCCGGCCAGCCTCTTCACCGCGACCTTCATGGGCGAGAACAACATCCTCCCGGCCAAGCTGGCGGCCCGGTCGGGAGACGAACTGACGGTGGAGACGGCGCTTGGCCGTTTCCTGCTGGCTGGCGGCGGGGACGCCGCGGCGCTGCAAACCGGTGTCGCGCTCCATGTCGCCATTCGTCCCGAGCAGATCTTTCCGGCGGCGACGGCACCCGAGGGTGCGGTGTCGCTGGGATCGGCGATCCTGACGGAGCTGGTCTTCCAGGGGACCCATTGGCGCGCGCGCGTCAAAGCGGGGGCCAAGGGCGCGCTCGATCTGCTGCTGCGGCTGCCGCCCGATCTGGCGCCGGCCACGGGCCAGACGCTGGATCTCTTCGCCCGGCTTCAAGACATGACGGCCCTGACACGCTGATGCTGGTCTCCGCCCCATGAAGATCCTCGAGACGCGACGCCTCATCCTCAGGACGCTCGAGCCCGACGATCTCGACAACCTGTTCGCGCTCTATCGCGATCCGGAGATCCGCCGCTATTTTCCCGAAGGCACGCTGACCCGGGAGCAGACGCGGGAGGAGCTCGACTGGTTCGCAGGGGGCGGCGATCCCGATCATCCGCGGCTCGGTCTCTGGGCGACTCTCCACAAGGAGACCGGCCGGTTTATCGGCCGCTGCGGCATGCTCCCCTGGAGCATCGAGGGAAGAGACGAGGTCGAGGTCGCCTATCTGCTCGCCAAGGATCATTGGCGTCAGGGGCTGGGCGCTGAGATCACCCGGGCCCTGCTGCGCTATGGCTTCGAGCAATTACAGCTGACGCGGCTGATCGCACTGATCGATCCGGAGAATCAGGCCTCGATCCGCACGGCCGAGCGCGCGGGCCTGCGGTTCGAGCGGCGCATCGTGCATGAAGGCACGAGTTGCGCGCTCTATGCGATCGCGCGGCCGTCGGATTGACGGCTCAGAGCACCTTGCCGGGATTCATGATGCCCTTGGGATCGATCGCCAGCTTGATCCGCTCCATCAGCTCGAACTCGATCGCGGGCTTGTAAAGCCGGACTTCCTTGTTGCGCAACTGGCCCAGCCCATGCTCGGCGCTGATGCTGCCATGATGGCGGGCGGCGATGTCATGCACCAGGCGGTTGAGCCGTCCCATCTCGGCGAGGAAGGCTTCCGGTGTCATGCCGGCCGGCTGCAGCAGATTGAAATGGACATTGCCGTCGCCCAGATGGCCGAAGGCATAGACGACGATGCCGGGAACGGCCGCTTCGACAGTGACGGTCGCTTCCCTGATGAAGGCCGGGACGGCGGAGAGGGGCACCACCACATCATGCTTGATGCTGGCCCCGACCGCGCGCTGCGCCTCGACGACGGCCTCGCGCAGGAACCAGAGGGCCGCGGCCTGCGTCTCGTTCTGGGCGATGGTCGCCTCGAGCACGAGGCCGTCTTCCATCGCCGCCGTGAGGGCTTCCTCGGCGACCGTGGTGATGCCGCTGTTCTCGCGGCTGGAGGTCATCTCGATCAGCAGATAGGCCTCATGCGGATCGGGGAAGGGATCGAAGCTGCCCGGCACATGGGCGATCGCCTTCTCGAGCGCGATCCGCGGGATCATCTCGAAGCTGGTGAGGCCGTCGCCGCTGGCCGCGCGCATGCGGCCGAGCAGGGTCAGGGCCGCGTCCAGCGACGCGACCGCGACGAAGGCGCTGGCCCGTTCGCGCGGGCGCGGGAAGAGCTTCAGCACTGCGGCCGTGATGACGCCCAGCGTGCCTTCCGCGCCGATGAAGAGATGCTTGAGGTCATAGCCGGCGCTGTCCTTGCGCAGCGCGCGCAGGCCGTTCCAGATCCGTCCGTCGGGCAGCACCACCTCGATCCCGAGCGCGAGGTCGCGCATATTCCCGTAGCGCAGCACGGCGATGCCGCCGGCATTGGTCGAGAGATTGCCGCCGATGCGGCAGCTCCCTTCGGCGGCGAGGCTCAATGGGAAATGCCGGTCCGCCTGGGTTGCGGCCTCCTGCACCTGCTGCAGGATGCAGCCGGCCTCGACGGTGATGGTGTAGTTGGCGGCATCGAGCGACCGGATGCGGTTCATGCGCTCGAGCGAGAGCACCAGATTGTTGCCGTTGGGGCGGGGCGTGGCGGCACCGGCGAGCCCGGTATTGCCGCCCTGCGGCACGATCGAGACGCCGGCCTCGGCCGCCAGCGCCACGACGCGCGACACCTGCTCGGTGCTGCGCGGCCGGACCACCGCCAACGCCTCGCCGTGATAGAGCTTGCGCCAGTCCGTCAGATAGGGCGCCGTGTCGCTCGCGGCCGTCAGCAGGTCCGCAGGCTCGAGGATATCGGCGAGGCGTTCCAGAAGCGGCATGATGTTCACTCGATCTGTTCGGTCTGACGTGGCGGGCGGGCGACGCGCATCTTGCGAGTGCGATGGCGGAGAGGGTAAGTCTCGATAAGACGTTTCGACTAAAGAACCCGTCGCCGCTGCCGGCGACGGGGAAGGGGCATCCGGCACCGCCCGATCATGATCGGGCCGCCGGTTCATTACAACGCGGGGACCCATGCCATATATGTTCTTGGCCTTCATCGCGGGCGCGGCGCTGTCGCTGCAGGCGCTCATCAATGCGCGGCTCTCCGCCGGCATCGGCGGCGCGCTCTGGGCGGCGGCGGTGTCCTTCTTCGTCGGCGGCGCCGGCCTGCTTGCCGTGCAGCTCGCGACGCGCGCCACCTGGCCGTCGATGGAGCGGATCGCGGCCATTCCCTATTGGGTCTGGCTCGGTGGTTTCCTGGGCGCGCTCTATGTCGCCAGTGTCATTACCAGC
Source organism: Hypericibacter sp. (assembly GCF_050729195.1). Taxonomy (NCBI): domain Bacteria; kingdom Pseudomonadati; phylum Pseudomonadota; class Alphaproteobacteria; order Rhodospirillales; family Dongiaceae; genus Hypericibacter; species Hypericibacter sp. Next base: position 41,715 of record NZ_JBOHKS010000147.1, on the reverse strand, counting down.
GTGCCCCGGCTGGGGAACACGTCGGTCTTCGCGTGGGTGATCTTCGGCCAGCTCGCGGCCTCGCTGCTGCTCGATCATTTCGGCGTCCTCGCCACGGCACCCCATCCGGTCAATGCGCTTCGTCTCACCGGCGCCGCCCTGGTGCTGGGCGGCGCGGTCATGGTCCTGAAGGCCTAGAGCCGCGGCCGGAAGGGCCGGCCCCCGCCCGGATATGTCGATAATATTGTCGACAATCTTGTTTGCAAAGTCACGCTGTGCCATCGTTTGGCACAGCGCAATCGCCTCCATCCGAACAAAACGACAAGAGGCGCCCTGATTCTCCGGAATCTCGAGCGTCGCACCCAGGGACCGGGCGGGCGCGCAAGGCGGCGTCAAGCCGTGAGAGAGAACGCCAGGAGGATTCTAAAGAATGAGCGACGATCGCAACGCGTCCGGCCGCGCCCCCAAGCGCGGCGAGGAGGTGGATGTTCTGATCATTGGTGCCGGCCCCTCGGGCTCGGTCGCCGCCAAGCATCTGTCGGCCGCCGGCCTGTCGGTGGTCACGCTGGAGCAGGGCAACTACCCCGACCGCGACAAGTTTCCCGGACGCCGTCCGGAATGGGAGTTGGTGAGCCAGCGGCAATGGCATCCCAATCCCAATGTGCGCGACATGCCGCGCGATTATCCGGTCGACACGTCGGAATCCGATATCAATCCGCTGATGTTCGCCGGCGTCGGCGGCAGCGCCACGATCTATGCCGGCCATTGGACGCCGTTCCTGCCGTCCGATTTCCGTGTCCGCACGCTCGACGGCATCGCCGACGACTGGCCCTTCACCTATGAGGATCTGCTGCCTTATCTGGAGCAGATCGAATGGGAAGTCGGGGTCTCCGGCATGCCGGGCAATCCGGCCTATCCGCCGAAAAAGGCCTATCCGACGCCGGCCTTGCCGATCGGCAAGGTCGGGCGCAAGGCGGCCGAAGGGTTGGACAAGCTCGGCTGGCATTGGTGGCCGGGCACGAACGCGATGCCCTCGCAGCCCCATAACGGCCTCAACGCCTGCGTGCGGCGCGGCACCTGCATGACGGGTTGCCCGGAAGGGGCCAAATCGACGACCGACATCACCTACTGGCCGGCCGCCATCAAGAACGGCGCCAAGCTGGTCACGGGTGCCCGCGTCCGCCAGATCGAGGTCGACGATCGCGGCCTCGCCACGGGTGCGGTCTATATCGACCAGAACGGCCGCGAGCATCGCCAGCGGGCGAAGACCGTCATCGTCTGCGCCAACGGCATCGGCACGCCGCGGCTGCTGCTGCTGTCGGCTTCGAGCCGCTTCCCCGACGGGCTCGCCAATTCCTCGGGCATGGTCGGCAAGCGGCTGATGATGCATCCCTTCTCGGCCGTGCTCGGGATCTATGACGAGGATCTCGAATCCTGGCGCGGACCGTTCGGCCAGACCGTCTCGTCCTATGAGTTCTATGAGACCGACGAGAAGCGAGGCTTCATGCGCGGCGCCAAATGGGGCGCGATGCCGGGCGGCGGACCTCTGGGTGCCACCAGCTTCGTCGGCACCAAGGTGTTCGCGGGCCCCACGGCCAAGGTCGGCGACATGTGGGGCAACAATCTCCATGAGATGGTGGATCGCCGGTTCGGCCGCAGCCTCGTCTGGGGCATCATCGGCGAGGATCTGCCGGAAGACTCCAACCGCGTCGTGCTCGACCCGACCATGACCGATACCGACGGCATCCCGGCGCCCAAGCTCCTCTACAAGGTCTCGCAGAACTCGCACGACATGCTGAAGTTCCATGTCGCGCGCTGTCTCGAGGCGGTGCAGGCGGCCGGCGCCATCGAGACGGCCGTCGTGCATCAGATGCGCGACACCGGCTGGCATCTGCTCGGCACCTGCCTCATGGGCGACAATCCGAAGACCTCGGTCGTCAACCAGTGGGGGCAGACGCACGACGTGCCCAATCTCTACATCTTCGACGGCAGCACTTTCCCGACCTCGGCCGGCCTCAATCCGACCGCGACCATCATGTCGGTGGCGCTGCGCCAGACGACGCGCATGCTGGCCGAGCGTCGCAATCAGAAGGCGGCCTGAGCCATGAGCAAACCTGCAACCGCGAAACTGTCGGCCGACGACCGCGCGATTTTCGGCGCCATCGCCGACTTCCTGATCCCCAAGACCGTGAAGATGCCGGCAGCGACCGAGGTCGGTGTCGCCGCCGGCGGCATCGACGACGTGCTCAAATTCCGCCCCGACCTGATCGAGGATTTCCATCGCGGCCTCGAGAAGGCGAAAGGCCTGACGGGAGCGAAGGCGGCCGAGCAGCTGTTCGAGACCGACAAGGACGCCTTCGGCGCGGTGAGCCTGGCGGCGTCGGGCGCCTATTACATGGCGCCCAAGGTCCGGCAGATCATCGGCTATCCCGGCCAGGAGAGCCTGACCTACGACAATCACGAGACGCCGGATTACCTGACCAACGGCATGCTCGAACGCGTGGCGCGCCGCGGACCCACCTACAAGCCGACGCCGAAGTGACTGGTAACGATCAACCCCGCGCTGCAGAATTGGCGGCGTGGGGCCGATCGCTCCGTTACTGCGTCCCCAGATAGGCCGTTTCCCCGTGCAGCGCCGCATCGAGGCCCGCCTCTTCGGCTGCGCTCTCGACCTTGACCGGCGTGACCTTGTCGATCAGCCACAGCATCCCATAGGTAAAGACGAAGGCCCAAACCGATGCGAGTCCGATCGCGACCGCCTGTTTGAGGAAAAACCCTCCATTGCCGAACGCCAAGCCATCGACTCCGGCCGGGTTGAAAGCGGTGGAGGCGAAGACGCCCAGGAGGATAATGCCGAGCGCACCGCCGACGCCGTGAACCCCCCAGACATCCAGCGCGTCGTCCCAGTGCAGCTTGTTCTTCAGCGCGACCGCGAAATAGCAGACGACGCCGGACGCGATGCCGATGATCACGGCGCTGAGCGGAGAAACATAGCCCGCAGCCGGCGTGATGGTGGCCAGGCCCGCCACCGCGCCTGTCAGCAACCCGATGAAGGTCGGCCGCTTCTCCTGCCACCAACCCACGACCATCCAGGTGACGGCGGCGAATGATGCCGCGACGTCGGTGTTGAGGAAGGCGACTGCGGTCACTGAATCGACCCGGAACTCGCTGCCGGCATTAAAGCCGTACCAGCCGAACCAGAGCAGGCCCGTGCCCAGGGCGACGAGCGGCACGCTATGCGGCCCGCCATCCATCGTCCGCCGACGGCCGACATAGAGAACCGAGGCGAGGGCCGCCATGCCGGCGGTGTTGTGCACCACGATACCGCCGGCGAAATCGAGAACGCCCCACTTCTGCAGGAAGCCGCCGCCCCAGATCATATGCACGAAGGGGAAATAGACGAACAGCAGCCAGAGCGTGAGGAAGGCCAGATAGGCCTTGAACGAAACCCGGTTGGCAAAGGCGCCGGTGATCAGGGCGGGTGTGATGATGGCGAACATCATCTGGTACACGATATGCACGAGCAGCGGGATCCCGGGCGTGGGCGAGGGCGTGTCCAGGGTCACCCCGCGCAGGAACGCCATGTCCAGATTGCCGATGACGCCGCCGACGTCGCCCGAGAAGCAGAGCGAATAGCCGACGGCAAACCAGAGCACCGTCGTCCAGCCCATCGACACGAAGGATTGCATCATGATCGCCAGCACGTTGCGCCGGCTCACGAGCCCACCATAGAAGAACGCCAGGCCTGGGGTCATCAACATGACCAGGCTGCTGCACAGGATCATGAATCCGGTATTGCCGGTATCGAGGTTCGCCATCGTTTCCTCCCAACGGTTCGGTGCTTTTGCAGCACTCTCTGCCACCGGGAGGCCGGGCTTCGGGGAACTCAGGAGATGTCGCTGATACAGGAATCTCCGGGATCCCGCATGGCACTGCCACAATAAGAGGCAGCGGCGAGAAGGGTCAACGACGCGGCGGCTATAAGATGGCCTCGCCATTGGCGCAAAAGGGGGAGGACGGCTTACCCGTCGTGCCGGCCGTGCCGCCGGAAAATGCGCTACCGGACGATCAGGTCGAAGGCAGCGCCCTCGTTCCAGCCGAACTGGCCATCGGGTTGCTTGATCAGCTCGGGGAAATGGCCGGGGATGATGCGGTCGGCCATCTGCAGGATGCGCTTGATGCTGGCCGTGCTGTGAGCGGCGGTGTCGTAGACATTGTCGCCGCGCTGCATGATGACTTCCTTGGCGTATTTGATCGCGTCGCCGGCGATCACCACGCAGCCGCGTTCCTGGGTATCGAGGCGGACGGCGAAGCTGCCGGGCGTGTGGCCGGGGGCGGGGAAGAAGCTGACGCCCGGATCGATCACGCCGTCGCCATCGAGGATCTCGAGGTCGTAGCGCTCCAGCATCTCATGGATGCCCCAGGGCATGAAGATGTCCTCATGATGGGGCGATTTCGCATAGCTCCATTCGGTCCGGCTCACGAACACCTTGGCCGTGGGGAAGAGATCGATGTTGTGGCAATGGTCGAAATGGAGATGCGACAGGAACACCATCTTGATGTCGGCGGGCGCGATGTTGCGCTCGCGCAAGGTGGTGATCAGCCCCAGCCGCGAGATGTAGCCCGCGGTGTCGAACAGCATGTAGCCGCGGCCGGTCTTCACCAGCGTGACATTGGACATCGCCAGGAAGCCGTCGCGCAGCCGCAGATTGTTGCCGCGGACGATGATGTCGTAGGTGATGTCGGCCAAGGCGCCTACCGCCGTCCGATGACGGCGACCTTGTCGGGCAGGGCGCGGTGATTGCCGGAGGCGCCGACGTCCCAGCCGCCATGCGCGCGTTTATAGGCCTCGAGCGCCGGGAAGATATGGTCGACGCAGCGCCGGACCAGCTCCTCGCGATTGCCGTCCTTGATCGCGTCGATCATGGCCCGGTGCTCGAGCCGCGACTGCTGCAGCAGCTCCGGGTCGCCGATCGCATAGCAGCGGATCGCCGTGGTGCGGGTCCAGAAGCGCTGGATGGTCTCGGTCAGATAGCGGTTGTTGCAGGCGCCGAACATCGTTTCGTGGAAGACGTTGTTGAGCGTGCAGGTCGCCTTGAGCTCCATCCGGTCGACATTCTCGGAAAATTTGGCGTGGATCGCCTCGAGCTGGGTGATCAGCGAGCGCGGGGCCGGCAGCGGAATCCGCCGGGCGGCTTCGCCCTGCAGGATGGCCCGCATCTCGTAGATCTCCTCGATCTCCTCGACCGAGAAGTCGCAGACCACGACGCCGCGGTTGGGGCGCCGGGCCACCAGGCCCATCTGGTCCAGCGTGCTCAGCGCCGAACGGACCAGGTGGCGGCTCGCATTGAAGCGCTCCGCCAACTCTTCCTCGACCAGGCGTTCCCGGGGCCGGAGTCGGCCGAAGATGATGGCCTGGCGGATCGAATCGACCAGGTCCGCCAACAGTTTTTCGCTTGTTTCACGAGCCAAGGGCGTACTCGCTCTTCTCTTCTTTCTGATGCAGCAGGGACGGTAGCTGATCCCGCGCGGGCTGTCGGTAGTTAAAATCCACCACGACCTGCTTCACATACTCGGCGATCGCCAAGGACGAGGTCAGGCCCGGGGATTCAATTCCGTAAAGATTTACCAAACCCGTCACGCCATGCGCCTCTTCGCTTTGAATCACGAAGTCCGCGTCGCCATTGGGATTATCATAGAGCTTCGGGCGAACGCCAGAGTAGTCGGGGACCAGGGCGTGGTCGGGAAGTGCCGGCCAATAGCGGCGAATCGCGGCATAGAAGCTGTCGGCGCGCCGTGGATCGACCGCATAGTCAATTTTGTTGACCCATTCAACATCCGGGCCGAAGCGGGCCCGGCCCGCCAGATCCAGGGTCAGATGCACCCCGGCGCCGCCGCCGCCGGGCATCGGGTAGATGAGATGGTGGAAGGGGGCCTTGCCACTCAACCCGAAGTAGTTCCCCTTGGCGAAGTGCAGGGGCGGGATGCTTTCGGAGGGCACCCCCCGGATGGAGGCCGCCACGCCCTGCGCACCCAGGCCGGCGCAGTTGACGACCGTCCGGCAGAGGAGATCCATCGAGCCTTCCTGCTCGACCTCGAGGCGGATCCCGGCCGGCGTGACCTCGCCCTGCATGACGCGGGTGCCGAAGGCGATCATGCCGCCCGCCTCCTCGAGCTCGCCGCGATAGGCGAGCATGAGGGCGTGGCTGTCGATGATGCCGGTCGAGGGTGAGAGGATCGCCCCGGCACAGCGCAGGGCAGGTTCCATCGCCTTCGCTTCCGAGGCGCTGAGCCAGCGCAGATCGTCGACGCCATTCTGTCCGGCGCGTTGGAACAGCCGCTGCAGGGTCGAGATCTCGGCGTCCTCGGCCGCGACCAGCAGCTTGCCGATCGGCGAATGCGGAATGCCACGGCTGCGGCAGAAGGGATAGAGCCGGTGCCGGCCCTCGAAACAGAAGATCGACTTGAGGGACCCCGGCGGATAGTAGATTCCGGCATGGATGACTTCGGAATTGCGCGAGCTGGTGACGGTGCCCATCGCCTTCTCGGCTTCCAGCACCAGCACCTCGCGGCCCGCTCGGGCGAGGCTGCGCCCGATGGCGAGACCCAACAGGCCGGCGCCGATGACGGCCACATCGACGGGTTCGCCCCTGCTGCCTGAATTTTGGGCATCGCCCATGCAAATCGGCCTTCACTTCTGCAAGATTGTTGACAAGCACAGTATCTTACAGACAATGATGTTTACAATCTTGTCGACAATTTGAGCAGGGCCTGCCGAAATAAATGGCGGGCCGGAACGCCAAAGGCGCCAGAGAGCGCCGCGGTGAAAGACCAGGGGAGAAGGCAGCATGGGAACAAGCGAGGGCAGATTACGCTGCAATGGCGCCGACCTCGCTTATCGCATGGATGGACCCGCCGGCCGCCCGATCCTGCTCTTCAGCAACAGCCTCGCTTCCGACATGTCGATCTGGGACGACCAGGTCGCCGCCTTCAAATCCGATTATCGCATCGTCCGCTATGACATGCGGGGACATGGGCGCTCGCCTGTCGTCGACGGGCCGCTCACCATCGACGACCTGGCGTCCGATGCGATTGCGCTGATCGAGCAGCTGGCGCTGGGACCGGTACATTTCGTCGCGATCTCGCTGGGCGGCATGCTGGGGCAGGCCGTGGCCGCGCGCCGCCCCGATCTCCTGCGCTCGCTGACGCTGTCGAACACCTCGAGCGAGACCGACAAGCCCGAGCTGTGGGAGCCGCGCATCCAGACCGCGCTCAGCACCGGCATGGCGCCCCTGGTCGAGCCCACGCTGGAACGCTGGTTCACGGCGCCCTTCCGCGCGAGCCAGCCGCAGCGGGTCGAGACTGTGCGCCGCATGGTCGCGGCGACGCCACCCAAGGGCTATGCGGCCTGCGCGCGCGCCATCCAGGCCATGCGCCAGACCGCGATCCTGTCCAAGATCGTGACGCCGACGCTGGTGATCGCGGGGCGCGAGGATGCGTCGACGCCGGTTGCCGCCGGCGAGCGGATCGCCCGCGCCATCAAGGGCGCCGAGTTCATTGTCGTGGAGCAGGCGGCGCATATCACGCCGATCGAGCAGGCCGACAAGTTCAACCAGCATCTTCGCCATTTCCTGGCGGGGGCGGCAAAGCATTCGTCTTCGGGTGCAGCCTCGGGACCGGCAGCGGCCTCGAGCTGAGCAGACGACGGAGTCCGGACCGAAGAGGTCCCAATAGAAACCGGCGAGTGGGCGAGCCGTTCGTCCCACGTCGGGACCGGTGATGAGGAGGAAACCAGACGTGACTAATAAATTTCTCTCAGAAGAATTGCGGGAATGGCTGGACGTCTCGCGCCGCGAATTCATGCAGCGCATCAGCCTCGGGGCCGCCTCGGCGGCGGTGGCCGGGTCGGTCCTCGCGAAATCCGTCAGCGCCGACGAGCTGCGCGATCATGTGCAGGTCGCGGACACCGGCAAGAAGGTGAAGGTCGGCATCGGCCTCAATTACGGCCCCTTCAACCAGCCCTGGCGGCGCGGTTGCTGGCGCCTCTGCAAGACCGTGCTGGACGGCGGCGGAGAGATCGTCGCGGTCCGCGGCGAGCCCTCGAAGGACAGCGAGCAGCAGTCGGAGCGCCAGCTCCTCGACCGCGGCATCGACGTGCTCTGCCTCGGCATCTATTCGCAGGAGTCGGAGACGGCCTTCATCGTCGACGAAGCCAAGAAGCGCGGCATCAAGACGGTCGGGTTTGCCGTTCCGGTGAAGGATTCCCCGGCGGTCGTCGAGGACACCTGGGGCACCGCGATGGTGATGGGCTACCAGATCCAGAACATCCTGCAGCGACAGGGGACGCTGGTGCAGACGGCCGAGGATCGCGGCTTCTATACGCCGTTCGACATGGAAGGCGATCTGCTCGAGCTCATGACCAAGTATGAGCCGCGCATGAAGATGCTGCCCTTCATGCCGGGCAGCACCTCGACCAACGACCAGATCTCCAAGGGCCGCGAGAACGCCCTGGCGCTGCTTCAGGCCAATCCGGACCCGAACAGCATCCAGGCGATCGTGTCCTGGTGGTGGCCGCTGACGCTCGGCGCCGCGCAGGCGCTGAAGCAGATGAACCGCAAGGGCATCAAGGTGTTCAACCACTACTTCTCGGACCAGTTCCTGACCGAGTTCCAGAACCCCGAGAGCCCGATCGAGTTCAGCACCGACACGCCCTGGCACATCATGGGCGACAAGACGGGCGAGCTCGCGCTGGCGCTGGGTCGCGGCGAGGACGTGAAGCCGAACGTCTATCACGTGCCGGTCACGTCGATCACGAAGGATCAGGCCTCGAAGTCGCTGGCCGAAATCCAGGACATGGACAAGCAGGCGATCGCGCTGCTCAAGCAGTATGGCGGCTGATCGCTCGCGAGACTGAATCGAAGACCGGGTTCGTACCGGTTGGAACTGCAAAGGGCCGGTTCCGGGACGCGAGATTCGCGCTCCGGGGCCGGTCGTCCTTTGCGTTCCGGTACGAGGCCCGCGAAAGTCATTATTGCAAGGAAGGGATCAAATGCCGGTCGTACAGGTGCATCTCAAAGCCGGTCGCACGGTGGAGCAGAAACGGCAATTGGTCGAGAGGATCACCGACAGCCTGGTCGAGATCGCCGGCGCCAATCGCGAGCGCGTCCATGTGATCATCGACGAGGTGCCGGGCGACAATTGGGGCCGGGCCGGACGATTGCTGTCGGACGACTGACGGGTTCACCAGGAATGCCGGCGCGGCCGCGACATGCAGCCGGCGCCGGGCGGATCAGCAAGAGCGGAACAGGACAATGAGCGAGCGTCTCAAGGGTAAGCGGATCATCATCACCGGGGCTGCGACCGGCATCGGCAAGGAAGCGGTCAAGCAGTTCGTCGCCGAAGGGGCCAAGGTCGTCATCGGCGACATCAACGAGAAGGACGCGACCGCGACCGCCAAGGAATTCGGCGCCAACGTCCATTTCATCCGCTGCGACGTGACCAGCGAGGACAGCGTCAAGGCGCTGATCGACGACGGCGCCAAATGGCTCGGCGGGCTCGACGTGCTCTGCAACAATGCCGGCCTGCAGCATTCCGGCAAGGTCACGGAGTTCGACGCCAAGCGCTGGGACGCGCTGATGGCGGTCAATGTCCGCGCGCATTTCTTCGCTTCCAAATATGCGGTCGCGCATATGCGCAAGGCCGGGGGTGGCTCGATCATCAATACCGCGTCGCTCGCGGGCCAGCGCGGCGGGCCCGGCATGACGGCTTATTCGGCCTCCAAGGGTGCCGTCATCGCCTTCACCACCTCGCTCGCCATGGAACTGGCCGGGGACAAGATCCGCGTCAACGTGATCTGCCCGGGCTGGGTCGACACCCCGTTCAACAACCCCGCGATCGCCTTCATGGGCGGGCGCGAGGCGCAGGACCGGGCGGTGAAGGGGATGGTGCCGCTGGGGCGCCAGGGCGTGCCCAGCGAGATCGCGCCGATGTTCGTCTATCTGGCGTCGAACGAATCCTCCTACATGACCGCCCAGGCGATCACCATCGATGGCGGCGTCTATAATTAAACGGCGGCAATGGCGGGCGTGACCCAAGGCGGCCCGGGACTCCGGGCCCTCGTCGCAATATTGTAGCTTGGCACTCTAATCCGTCCGGCTTCGGCGCGACGGCGGGCATGAAACTCGGAGAATTTCCATGGCGGTGACTTCGACAGACACCAAGACGGCAGCCGTAGCGGCCAAGCCGGCAACGGGCGGGACCGAGAGCCTCGGCCTCCGGCTGCTGCGGCGCTGGGGCACGATCGCCATCATCGTGCTGGTCGGCGTCGGCTTCTCGGTGTCCTCGCCCTGGTTCTTCACCGTCTCGAACTTCAACAACATCCTGTTCTCGATGATCGTCAGCTGCCTGGTGTCGATGGGGCTCACCTATGTCGTCATCGCCGGCAGCTTCGATCTCTCGATCGGCCTCACCGTCACGACCGCCTCGATCGTCACCGCCTATCTGATCCCCGTGGTCGGCCCCTGGGTCGCCATCCTGGGCGCCTTGGCAAGCGCGGTGGTGGTCGGACTGCTGAACGGGCTGCTCGTCACCTATGGACGGCTTTCCGGCATCGTGGTCACGCTCGGCATGATGTTCGTGCTGGGCGGCCTCAACATCTTCCTGACCAACGGCTATCAGATCGCCGTGCCCTATACCGAGACGGCGTTCCTCTTCATCGGCCAGGGCACGATCGGCCCGGTCGCGGTGCCGGTCATCGTCCTTCTCTGCGTCTTCCTGCTGGCCCATCTGTTGGCGACCAAGACCAAGGTCGGCCACTACATCACGGCGGTGGGCGACAACCCGATGGCCGCCTTCTATTCGGGCATCAAGGTCTATCACTGGGTGATCCTGTCCTTCATCCTGTCGAGCCTGATGTCCGGCATCGGCGGCGTGATCCTGACCTCGATCTCCACCTCGGCGCAGCCCTCGGGCAATTCCAACTATCTGCTGGAAGCCTTCGCGGCCGTGTTCCTGGGCGCGACGACGCTCGGCAAGGGCAAGCCCCATGTGCTGGGCACGCTCTTGGGCGTGTTCTTCCTCTACATGGTCAGCGCCGGCATGAGCATGATGGGCTTCCCCTTCGCGATGCGGCAGCTCTTCATCGGCCTCGTGCTGATCCTCGCGGTCGGCGCCAATGCGCTGCTGAACCGCGAAGAAATCCACCTGAAGTTCATCTAGGTGGTCGAGCCAGCCATGACCCAGACTCCGATCGTCGAATTCCGCAATCTGGGGAAGGAGTTCTCCGGCACGCGGGTGCTGCGCGGCGTCGAGCTCAAATTCGAGCGCGGCGAGGTCCATGGCCTGCTGGGCGAGAACGGTGCCGGCAAGTCGACCCTGATCAAGATCCTGACCGGCGTCTATTCGCACTCCGAAGGCGAGATCATCGTCGAAGGCAAGCCGGTCACCATCAAGAGCCCGATGGATGCGCATAAACTGGGCTTGGGCGCCGTCTATCAGGATGCCGAGCTGATCGGCAGCTTCACGGTCGCGCAGAATGTCGTGCTGGGCGGCGAGCCCGGCCGCTTCACCATCAATCGCAAGGCGATCCGGGATCAGGGTGCCAAGATCCTCAAGGAGATCGGGCTGACGCTCGATCCCGACCGGATCGCATCTTCGCTCTCGGCCGCCGAATCGCAACTCGTCATCCTCGCGACGCTGTTCCAGCGCAAATACAAGCTGATCGTGCTGGACGAGCCGACCGCGCGTCTCTCCGCCTCCGAAGCCGAGCTCCTGTTCCGCCTGATCCGCCGCTTCCAGGAAGAAGGCATCACGATCATCTATATCTCGCACCGGCTGGGCGAGATCCGGCAGCTCTGCGACCGCATCACGATCCTGCGCGGGGGCCGCGTCTCGGCGACGCTTGCTGGGGCCGACATCACGGAAGAGCGCGTTACCGAGCTCATGGTCGACCGGACCAAGAACGAGCTCGAGGTCTTCAATCCCGGCCTGGCGCGGCCCGAAGGCATGCTGCAGGTGGTCGAGCTCAGCTGCGACCAGCTCTCCCCCTTGAGCTTCGATGTGCATGCGGGCGAGGTGCTGGGCATCACCGGTCCCGTCGGCGGCGGCATGGAACTGGTCGCTCGCGCCGTGGCCGGCCTGGTGCCCCATCATGGCGAGATCAAGATCGCGGGTCAGACCACCGATCTTTCCAGCCCGAGCAAAGCGCTCGAAGCCGGCATCGCCTTGATCCCCGAAGACCGGCGCAAGCAGGCGCTGTTCCCCAACATGTCGGCCGCGGACAATATCGCGCTGCCGGTGCTGTCGCGGCTGAGCCGCGGCGGTTTCATCTCCGACCGCGCCAAGCTCACCTATGCCGAGCAGGTGATCAAGCGCCTCCAGGTCAAGCCTGACACGCCCGGCAAGGCGATGAAGTTCTTCTCCGGCGGCAATCAGCAGAAGGCCGTCATCGGCAAATGGCTGAGCGCCAAATGCCGGATCTATATCTTCGTCGAGCCGACCTCGGGCGTCGATGTCGGTGCCATCCGCGACATCTACGAGATCATGCTGGGGCTGGCCCGCGAAGGTGCGGCCGTCATCCTGGTCAGCTCCTCGATGCGCGAAATCATGGCGCTGTCGGAGAATGTGATCGTCATTCGCGACGGCAAGGCGATCTATCGCGCGCCGAAGGCGAAATGCACCCATGACCAGCTGCTGGGCATCTCCATGACCGGCCGCGTGGCCTGAGTTTCAAACCACCAATTTATCAAATCGAACCGAAGGAGACTTGAATGAGCGAGATTACCGCCGATCGCGCCCTGAAGGGCATCGCCGCCGCCATCGCGAAAGCCAAAGAAATCGGCTCGGCCCATAGCATCGCGATCGTCGATGCCGGCCGCAATCTGGTGGCGTTCCATCGCATGGACAACGCCCTGCTCGCGAGCATCGAAATCTCGCAGGGCAAGGCCTACACCGCGCGCTCGCTCAACATGAAGACGGGCGACGTGACCCAGTATGTGCAGCCGGGCGGACCGTTCTACGCGATGGAAACCTCGCACCGGACCCCGATGGTGGTGTTCGGCGGCGGCCTGCCGGTCGAGATCGGCGGCAAGGTCGTGGGTGCGGTCGGCGTCGCCGGCGGCATGATCGACCAGGACGTCTCGGTCGCCGAAGCCGCGCTCGCCGCGATCGCGAAGGGCTGAGGTAGAGACTGAGGGTTTGAACGAGTCCTCGATCTAATCCCTTCCCCCCTTGTGGGGGAGGATTAAGGAGGGGGTGCCGCATACTCGATTTCGACCGAGCGGTGGCACCCCCCTTCCTAACCTTCCCCCACAAGGGGGGAGGAGATAAGATTAGAAATCGTAGAGCGCCTTCGGGTTCTCGGCCAGGATGCGCCGGCGCACTGCTTCGTCCGGCACCCAATCCCTCAGAAGATCCGTCAGCGGCCCGTCATCCGGCATCGCCAGCTTGTTGGCCGGGTGCGGCCAGTCCGTGCCCCAGACGCAGCGTTCCGGCGCGGCTTCGACGAGCGCGCGGGCGATCGGCGTCACGTCTGCATAGGGCATGCCCGGCTGGCGGGTGAAGAGATAGGGCGCCGAGAGCTTCACCCAGGCCAGCCCCTCGGCCAGCATCGCCCGAAGATCGCGGAAGGCGGGCGACGTCGCCCCATGCGAAGCCGGGAAATGTCCCATATGGTCGATCACGATGGGCAGCCGCAGCCGCTTGGCGGCCTGATGCAGGTCCGGCGTCTGCGAGATGTCCAGCAGGAACTGGATATGCCAGCCGAGCGCGCGGATCCGGTCGGCGATGGCCTCGGCCGCGGCGAAAGAGACGCCGCCGCGGAAGAGGAGATTGACGCGCACGCCGCGCACCCCTGCCTCATGCATCGCCTGGAGCTCGCGGTCGGAGACCGTCGCATCGATCACCGCGACGCCGCGCAGCCGCCGCGGCTCGGCCTTCAGCGAATCCGTCAGCATCCGGTTGTCGGTGCCATAGACGCTGGGCTGCACCAGCACGCCATGCTCGACGCCCAGCAGGTCGAGGAGGGCGAGGTAGCGTGACAGCGGCGCTTCTGGTGGGGTGTAGCTGCGGTCGGGCCAGTAGGGATAACGGTCGGCCGGCCCGAGCACATGGCAATGGCAGTCCCAGGCGCCCTTCGGGATGGCGATACGCGGCCGGCTGGGATGGGGATGCGGCGGTGGGACCGGCGGCGGCTCGGCTTTCGGCGACGTCATGGCGGCGCTCCGGTGATCGCGATTCAAAACTAGGCGAAGAGCTCGGCGATATCCTTCACCTGGATCTTGTCCTCCACTGCCAGCGACTGGACGGCGGCCGTGTACATGACGAGGTCCTTGGGACAGGCGACCGCGAAGATGGTCGCATCGCCCAGGGCCAGCGCCTCGCGGATGCGGTTCTCGCTCGGCCGTTCCTTTACGCCAGTATCGTCCTGCCAGATCCGTCCGCCGCCCGCGCCGCAACAGAAGCTGTTCTCGCGGCAGCGGCCCATCTCATGGAGCTTGTAGCCCAGTTCTTCAAAGATCTGGCGCGGCGGCTCGAAGCCGTTGTTGTAGCGGCCCAGATAGCAGGGGTCGTGGTAGGTCACGACGCCCGTCACCTTGTCGTTGGCGGCCTTCTGGATCTTCCCCTCGCGCAGCAGCTCCAGCAGGAACTGGGTGTAGTGGATCACCTCGTAGCGGGTGCCCTGCGCCGGATATTCCTGGCGCAGCGCGTTGAGGCTGTGCGGGTCGGTGGTCATGATGCGTTTGAAGGTACAGCCCGCCAGCGCTTCGATATTATGCTCGGAGAGGTTCTGGAACAGGCCCTCGTCGCCCACGCGGCGCACATCGTTGCCGCTGTTCTGCTCGGCATCATAGAGGATGCCGAAATCGACGCCGGCCTTCTGCAGCAGTCGCGCCACGGTCTGGGTGATGCGCTGGACGCGCGGATCGTAGGAGGCGAAGTCGCCGACGAACCAGAGGATGTCGACCTCTTCCTTGCGCGCGTCCTTGATCTTGAAATCGAGGCCGGTGGTCCATTTCGCGCGCATGCGCGCCGGCTTCTTGAAGGAATTGCCATATTGCTGAAGGCTCGCCAGCGCATCCTGGATGCCGGTCGTCACATGGCCGGTCTCGACCATGTGACGGCGCATATCGACGATCTTCGGCACATGCTCGATATGGAGCGGGCAGACATCCATGCAGGCGCGACAGGTGGTGCAGGCCCACAGGGTCTGCTCCGAGATCACGCTCCCGACCAGCGCCTCGAGATTGGAGCCTGCGGCCGGCGCGCCGGCCGGAGCTGCCGGCGCCGCCTGCTCCCCGATCAGCGCGTCGCGCAGATTCATGATGAGGATCTTGGGGCTGAGCGGCAGGCCCGCGGCATAGGCCGGGCAGGCCGCCTGGCAGCGGCCGCACTCGGTGCAGGAATAGAGATCGAGCATCCCCTTCCAGTCGAGCTCGCGGACATCCGAGAGGCCGATATGGGCGGCCTTCGGGTCGGGCGTGCGCGACTGGCCCTTGGGGCCGATATTGCGCAGAAAGATGTTCGGGATCGCCACGAACATATGGAGATGCTTGGAGCCCGGGATATAGGTGAGGAACCCCAGGATCACAGAGACATGGATCCAGTAGAGGATGTGGGCGGCTTCCGCGGCCCGCTCGCCCTCGAAGCCCAGGGCCACGAGCAGCCTGGCGATCAGTGAGCTCAAGGGGCGCCATGCCGCGGAGGGCTCGTTGCCGGCGGCGATATGGAAGGCGAACTCCAGCAGCATGCTGACCACGACCGAGCTGATCAGCAGCAGGATGATGGTCGCGTCCTTGTTGTTCGAGCCCTTGAACCGCGCCGGCTTGATGACGAAGCGGTTATAGAAGGCCATGCCGACGCCGATGAGGATGACCACGGCGAAGACATCCTGCAGCAGGGCGATGACGCTGTTGCCGCCGACGGGGGCCAGGCTGAAGCCTGGAATCAGCCCTGACCCGAAGGCCTGGATGATGGCGGTGAAGAGCACGATGAAGCTGCTGAAGATCATCGCGTGCAGGATCCCGGAATAGCGGATCATCAGCAGGCGACGATGCAGCAGCACGTTCGGCACCAGGCCCCAGAGCCGTTCGCCGATATGGTCGAGCCGATCGATCCCCGGTGCGCTGAACATCGGGCGCAGCCGCAGGAAGAACCGGTAACCGGCGAAGGAGGCGGCCAGCAGCATCATGGCTGCCAGCACGAGGGGCTTGGAATCCACGGGTCAGGCGTTCCGCGTGTTCAGCCGTTCGGTCAAGGCGGGCAGCAGATCGAACAGGTCGCAGGTGGTGCCGATATGGGCGACGTCGAAGATCGGCGCCTTGGCGTCCTGGTTGATCGCAACGATGAAGCCCGCATCGCGCATGCCCTCGAGATGCTCGGGCGCGCCCGAGATGCCGACCGCGACATAGAGCTTCGGCTTCACCTTATGGCCCGACTTGCCGACCTGCCGGCTCTTGGGCATCCAGCCGGCATCGACCACGGGGCGGCTGGCCGAGACCACGGCGCCCAGCGCCTCGGCCAAAGCCTGCGCCAGCGCGATATTGTCGGCCTCGCCGATGCCGCGACCGACGCTGACGAGCCGTTCCTGCTGGGTGATATCGACGTCGCCGGACTCTTCCTTGAGCGCCTCGACGAAGCTGCTGGCGAGGCTGCCGAGGGCGGCGGGCGCCTCCAGGCGGATCGTTGCGACGCCCGGCTTCGCGGTCGCGTCGCTCTTGAAGGTCCCCGGATTGACGGCGGCCACGGCGGGCAGTTTGGTCTCGGCGATGGCCTCGATCTTGCCGCCATAGACCTGGTTGGTGGTGGTCAGGACATCGCCCGCCAGCGCCACGGCCATGCAATAGCTCACGACCGGACGGTCGGTCGCGATCGCCGTGCTGGCGGCGAGGTCGAGCCCGACATAGGAATTGGCCAGCAGCAGCAGGTCCGGCTTGCGTGCCGTCACGGTCCCGGCCAGCACCGCCTGATGCGCCTCGGGCAGATAGGCGGCGAGGGCAGGGTGCGCGACCTCGAGAATGCGATCGGCGCCGACGATCTGCGACGCCAGCGGCGCGGGATCGGCCGCCAGGATCAGCGCCTCGACCGAGCTGCCGGAAGCGTCGGCCAGCTGGCGCGCGCCGGAGAGGGTTTCGAGGCTGGCCGGCGTGACCGCGCCGTCATTCGCTTCGACATAGACCAGGATCACCGACATCACTTTCCTCCCACGAGGCCGCGCGCCACGAGCGCGTCATAGATCTTGCCCGCGACCGCCTCGGCCTCGCCGTCGATCATCTCGGCACCTTGCCCGCGCGCAGGCCGGCGCATCTCCTTGACGGCGCCGTTGTTGGCCGCGCCGGCCGAAGCCGACAGCGTCTCGATCTTGGTGCCCTGGATCGCCTGGCGCAGCTTGGTGCCCGACACATAGCGCGGCGGCTGCGAGGCGGATTGCACGCCCAGGACCGCCGGCAGGGCTAGCTTCAGGCGGGCGGCACGGCCGGCGCCATATTCCTGCTGGATCAGGACGGCGTTGCCCTCGACCTGCGCGCCGGTGATGCCGCTGGCATGCGGGCGGCCCATGAGCGCGCCCAGGAACGGGACCAACTGGCCGAAGAGATCCTCGGGCGTCTGCACGCCCGCCAGGATCAGGTCCGGCTTCAGCTGCGGCAGCGCTTCGCTCAGCAACTTGGCCAGCGCGCGGGAGTCCGGATTGGCCTCGCCGCAATCGATCTTCACCGCCCGATCCGCGCCGCGGGCGACCGCGGACTGCAGCACCCGGTCCATGCCCTCGACCGCGATCCCCACCGCCGTGACGCTGGCGCCGGTGGCCTCCTTGATCAGGACCGATTCCTCGAGCGCGTGATCGTCGAACTCGCAGAGCTTCACGCCGATCCATTCGCGGTCGATGTCGGTGCCCTGCTCATTGACCTGGATCTCCTCGAGCAGGTCGGGCACCAACCGAACCACGGTAACGATATGCATTCCTGATTTCTCCCGTAAGCGAAGGCAGGTCCGGCGCCGTCAGGCCGCCAGGGATGGAACTCGAGACACCGATTTTACAGGGTCGAACGGTCGAGGCCGCCGGGGCGGGGCGACGAACGCGGGTGCGATCACGAGATCTGCCTGGAGCCTGAAGAACACCTCATTCCGGCACATCCGGACGCCATAAAAAGCGTCCCAACAACGCTGCGGGCGCCGTCGTTCTGGGATGCGGGACCGTGAACGGAACGGCCCCCGAGTGAGCCATTCTTCATCCGAAATGTACCATCGACGGCGCCAAGATTGTCAACGAGAATGTCGACAATCTTGGCGTTCCGCCACCCCCGTGGCAAGATGAGCGCCGCCAATTGTCGCCAGGTCCCTGGCGAAACCAAGCCTTTTGCGGGGGCCTGCCAGGGCGCCGCGGAAGACCAACGAAAAACGGGAAATAGAGAGAGAACAGCTCAGATGGCAATTGCGGGTGGTGACCGGCGCAGCGAAAACGCCGACGTCCTGATCATTGGTGCAGGGGCCTCCGGATCGGTCGCGGCCAGGCATCTTTCGGACAATGGCTTCAAGGTCGTCTGCCTCGATCAGGGGCCTTGGGTCGACAACAAGGAATTCGCGGGCGCGCGTCCGGAATGGGAGCTGATGGCGCAGAAGCGCTGGCATCCCAATCCCAATGTCCGCGACCTCGAGAACGACTATCCGGTCGACGTATCGGAATCGGACGTGAATCCGCTGATGTACAACGCGGTCGGCGGTAGCACGATCCTCTGGGCCGCGCACTGGCAGCGTTTCATGCCGTCGGATTTCCGGGTGAAGACACTCGACGGCGTCGCCGACGATTGGCCCTTCACCTATGAGGAGCTCGAGCCCTTCTACGAGCAGGCCGAGGAGGAGATGGGCGTCTCCGGTCTCGCCGGCGATCCGGCCTTCCCGCCGGGCAAGCCGCTGCCGACGCCGCCGCTGCCGATCGGCAGGATCGGCATGAAGGCGGCCGAGGGCATGAACAAGCTGGGCTGGCATTGGTGGCCCGGCCCCAATGCGATGCCGTCGAAACCCTATCGCGGCCGCAATGCCTGCGTGCGCCGCGGCACCTGTCTGACGGGTTGCCCCGAGGGGGCGAAGGCGTCGATGGACCTGATCTATTGGCCGACCTCGATCAAGAACGGCGCCAAGATGATCACCGGCGCGCGGGTGAAGGAGATTCTGGTCAACGACAAGGGCCTCGCCACGGGCGCCGTCTATATCGACCGCGCGGGACGCGAGCGCACCCAGAAGGCCGGCATCGTCATCGTCTGCGCCAACGGCATCGGCACGCCGCGCCTGCTGCTGCTCTCGACCTCGAAGCGTTTCCCGAACGGCCTCGCCAACAGCTCGGGCCTCGTCGGCAAGCGGCTGATGATGCATCCCTATGCGGCGGTCGCGGGCGTGTTCGACGAGCCGCTCGAAAGCTGGCTCGGGCCCGCCGGGCAAACCATCCAGTCGATGCAGTTCTACGAGACCGACAAGTCGCGCGGCTTCGTGCGCGGCGCCAAATGGCAGGTGATGCCGTCGGGCGGTCCGCTCGGCCTCCGCGCCGCCTATGGCGGCCGTGCGCTCGAGGAGGCCTGGGGCGTCAACCTCCACCGCAACACCAAGCGCGTTTTCGGCCACGCCTTCGAGTGGGGCATCATCGCGGAGGATCTGCCCGAAGAATCGAACCGCGTCGTGCTCGATCCGACGCTAACCGATTCCGACGGCATCCCGGCACCGAAGCTGATCTACAAGAACTCGGAGAACACCCGGAAGCTCATCGACTTCCATCTGGCGCGCGCGCAGGAAGCGATGAAGGCCGCGGGTGCGGTCTCGATGACGACCACGCCGCTGATGCGCGATTGCGGCTGGCATCTGATGGGGACGGCCCGCATGGGCGAGGACGCCGGGACCTCGGTCGTCGACCCGTATGGCAAGGCACATGACGTGCCGAACCTCTTCGTCTATGACGGCAGCAATTTCGTGACCTCGTCCGGTTTCAATCCGACCGGCACGATCTGCGCGATCGCGTTGCGCTGCGTGAAGCATTTGATCGCCAATCGGCGCGACCAGGAGATTGCGGCATGAGCACCGCATTGCAGGACGACGATCGCAAGACCTTTGCCGGCATCGCCGATGTGCTGATTCCGGCGGCCGAGGGCATGCCGGCGGCGAGCGAGATCGGCATCCAGGGCGAGATCCTCGACAAGGTGTTGGGCTTCCGCCCCGACCTGCGCGAGAATCTGCTGCGGGGCTTGCGCGCCGCGAAAGGCAAGGATCCCCGCGCCGCCGCCGAGGCCTTGAACAAGACCGACGGGCCCGCCTTCGGCGCCATCAGCCTCGCGGCTTCCGCGGGCTATTACATGGATCCGCGGGTCCGCAAGCTCATCGGCTATCCGGGCCAGGAGAACCGGCCCTACAACGCCGACGAGACGCCGGAATATGTCCGCAACGGCATGCTGAAGGTGGTCTCGGACCGCGGGCCAATCTTCAAGCCGACGCCGAAGTGAGCGGCGGTCCGCGTCATCGCTGCTAAAAGGCACCCCTCCCCCTAGCCCCTCCCCTTGCGGGAGGGGCTAGGGGGAGGGGTGCAACGCACTCTGCCGCTCGCAGCCTATGCGCGGCTCAGATCGTGCGCTTCTCGCGCAGATAGCCGTCGATCAGTTGCACGAACCGTTCCCGGCCGAAGCTTGGAAAATGGCCGCCATGCACAGTGCGCACCGGCAGATCGCGCAAACGTTCCATCGAGCGGATATAGGCGGCGATATCGGAGTGATAGGCATCGTCGATGAGCGGCCCGTCATAGACCGTGTCGCCGGCGAAGAAGACGCCGCTCGCTTTCTCCCAGAGTCCGGTCGATCCCGGCGAATGGCCGGGCAGGTGGAACACCTCGAAATGCCGGTCGCCCAGATCGACGACATCGCCGTCATGGAGGATCCGGGTCGCCGGCGCCGGTGTCACCTCATAGGCCGGTGCGTCGAAGCCGCCTGGCGGCAGGCTGGTGAACATCTCCTCGGTCGCGTAGAGCGTCGCCAGCGTCTCGTCGCGGCCGGGATGGGCGAGGAGGGCTGCCTCCTCGGCATGGATGGCGCGCTCGGGAAATTCGTGATGATTGCCGACATGGTCGAAATGGGCGTGGCTCGCCACCGCGACCTGCGGCCGTTCGGCGAGGATCGCGACCTGGCGGCGCAGGCTGACCACGCCGAGTCCGCTGTCGATGAGGAGATCGCGATCGCGGCCCCGGACGTGCCAGATATTGCAGCGGTAGAACGGCTTGATATGCGGTTCGTCGATATGGGTGATGCCGTCGCCGACCTTCTGCACGCGATACCAGCGTTCGGCGGTCACGATCTCCATGGGTTGCATACTCCGTTACAATCGACCGTCCCAGGCGCCTAGAGAATATCGCCGAGGAACTCGCGCATGCGTTCAAGATAGAACGCGACCTCGGCTTCGGCCATGGCGAAGGAGACGGTGGGGCCGGCGGTCGCGACCGACTCCCAGACACCGCGATTGGCCATCCACAAGCGCAAGAGGCGATAGAACTCGGGCTGCGCCAGCTCGCGCGCCTCGGCGGCGTTGCGCGGCAGGTGGCTGGCGAAGGTGAAGCCCGAGCGGCTGGTGAGGCGATGGACCTGCCAGTCGAGGCTGCCGGCGGCGAAGAGCCCGGCGAGCCCATCGGCCAGCTGTGCGCCCAAGGCCGCCGTGCGGACGAAGCCCTGCGGCGTCAGCACCTGCGAGAGGGCCGCGCGGCAGGCGGCCATGGAGAGCGCATTGCCATAGAGCGTGCCGCCGGTGGCGACGCCGCCAACCGATTCCATCGGCGCGCCTTGCATGACCGGCGGAGTCTTCAAGGGCTGTGCCAGCGTCTCGCTCAGGCCATAGGCGCCGATCGGCACGCCGCCGCCGATGGTCTTGCCGAGGCCGACCGCATCGGCCTCGAGATTCCAGAGACGCTTCAACCCGCCGGGGCTGGCGATCTGGGTATGGGTCTCGTCGAGCGCCAGGAAGGTTCCGTAATGCTCGGTGAGCTCGCGCAGGCCCTGATGAAAGCCTTCAGCCGGCATCACCACGCCGACATTGGTCAGGGCAGGCTCGACGATGCAGATCGCCACGTCGCGCGGCGAGAGCGCTCGTTCGACCGCGTCGAGATCGTTGAACGGCACCATGCGGGCGCGGCCCGTGGCGGCGTTCGAAAGCCCATAGAGCTCGGGCTTCACCCCGCCCTCGGACATGATCACGAGGCTGTCCTCGATATGACCGTGATATTTGCCGTCGAACATCAGGATCTTGTCGCGGCCCGACACATGGCGCGCGAGGCGGATGATCTCTGTGTTGGCGCCCGAGGCCGAGAGCGTGAACTGCCAGTAGGGGAGGTCCCAGCGTTCGGCCAATTCCTCGGCGCACCAGATCGCATCCTCGGTCGGCAGCATGAACTGGCTGCCGCGGCGCATGCGGTCGGCGACGGCGGCGACCACGGCCGGCGGGCCGAAGCCGACATTCATCGACAGGTCGGCCTGATTCATGTCGAGATAGCGATGGCCGTCGACATCGGTGAACCAGGCGCCTTCGCCCTCGACCGCGAAAACCGGCGGATGGCCATGCATCGCGGTCATCCAGGCCATGGGCACGCCGCCCGGCATATGGGCGCGGGCGCGGTCGAGCAGGGAGAGCGAGCGGGGCCGGTCGGCGAGGAAGCGCTGTTCCTCGCGACCGGTAAGGAAGGCAAGGCGGGTCGGATCCAGAACCGGCCGGCGGGCGCGGTCGCGCGGCGTCAGCGACACCGCTTAGACCCGGGCACCGCGGCTGCCGCTCAGAGCGCAGCCACCATCGCGACGCCGGCGGCGGCGATGCCGCCACCGATGACACGCAGTACCGGCTTCGGCGCGACGCGGCCGATCATGAGGGCGAGCCCGAGGCCGACCGCATGCAGGAGCGAGGTCGCGATCACGAAGCCCAACGCATAAGCAGCGGGATTGGCTGCTTCCGGCAATTCGGTGCCATGCGCATGGCCATGGAAGAGGGCGAAGAGACCGACGATCGCCATGCCCACCACCGTGGGCACGCGGGCCGCGGTCGCGATCAGGAGGCCGAACAGCAGGACCGAGCCGAGGATGCCGGGCTCGACCAGCGGCATCGAGATACCCGAGACGGCCAGGAGGCCGCCGGCCACCATGCAGCCGACGAAGGCGCAAGGTACCGCCCAGATCGCGCGGCCGCCGAGCTGCGCCGCCCAGATGCCGACGGCGATCATAGCCAGGAGATGATCCAGCCCCGAGAGCGGATGGAGGATGCCGGCCTGGAAGCCCGCGCCATGCTCGCCGATGAGATGTGCTTCGGCGACAGGTGCTCCCAGCAGGGCAGCGGCGGCCAAGGTGAAGGCGAAGCTCAGGCGATAGGCGCGGGTCATGGGTGATCGCTCCGGGAATTCAAAAGGTTGGGAGAGAGGCGATGGGGGCGCTCTCCGGGCGTGAGCGGACTCTATGACCGGGGGCCCGCCGCGACAATAGGGCGGGCGACCGATTCTGGCGGATCCGCGCCGGGCGAAAATGGGGACGAACCGGTACCCTGTTCTAGGCTTCGCCGCCGACATTGGCGCCGGCACCCAGAAGCTGGCGGCGCGCGTAATGGAGATGATTGGTCACGATCGCGACCGCACTCTCGACGTCGCGGGCCTGGATCGCCTCGACCAGGGTCCGGTGCTGGCGGTTATATTCGGCGATCCGCTCGATCGTCAGCACCTTGTCCTTCATCGCGTTCCACTGGGCGTGGGTGCGGACATCGTTGATCTGCCGATAGAGCGAGACCATCAGGGGGTTGCGGCTGCATTCGGCGATGCAGAGATGGAACTGCTCGTCGAGCAGGGTGAAGGTCTCGGAATCGACACTGGACCGCTCCATCTCACCCAGCGCCTCGTTCAGCCGCTCCAGCTCGCGCGAGGTGGAGTTCAGCACCGCGAGCCGCACCATATGCGGCTCGACCGCCAGGCGGACATCGATCAGCTCGAGGGGGCTGGTGAGCTCGGCCACATCGTCCTGCGGCGAGCGCGGCTGATAGTTCACGAAGGTGCCGCTCCCGACCCGGCGCGTCACCAAGCGATCAGCCTCGAGCTGGTTCAGTGCGCTGCGCACCGTGGTGCGCGAGGCGCCGAAGATCTCGGCGAGCTGGCGTTCCGCCGGCAGCTTCTCCGCATGGCGCAGGCTGCCCTCGGTGATCGCCTGGCGGAGCTGCTGCGTGATCCAGGCCGAGCCGCGCATCGGATCGGCGATGGCGCGGGGCTCGTTGCGGGGCAGCAGAAAGGCCGGAGCTTCGTTGCGCTCCTTCAGCGGCCGACCACCAATGCGGGCCATTTCTGTGCCTTTGGAAAATAGTGGTTTGAAACCGGCTGGGCTTATGTTTCACTAATTGCGCCTTCCGATCAAGTCCGGAGCGGCGGCGCCTGAGGGGCATCCGGTCCCGGGCGCCTGCCAGCGCCGGGTCGGCGTCGGGAAAGTGCAACGGTCCCAAGCATCCGTCTCCGCCCCGAACCCTCATGACAGTTCCTCCTTATGCGACCGATAGGATCTCGCCCGTGGCCCGAATTCGGCCGCGTGCGGTCTCGTTCGGCGCCGTTGCGATGGGGCGGCTCCGGGAGTCGAAAGACGCCGCCGCGGGGCTAGTGGATCCCGGCCATCCGGCACGGCCAAGGAGAGGTATGAAATTGGTTTGATTGGGCAGGGTTGCCCGGGCCGACCGGCAAAAGGCGGCCAGGAAGCGCAACCGGTTCAGTCGTTTTCGCGCTTGGGCGAGGTTCGGCAGTCGAGGAAACTGGCGCCGGCTCCGTCCTGGAGACCTGGACAACGAAAAATGATCGTAGGGGAGAACACGCAGCCATGACCGACTTGGAAGCCCACGTTTCTCAAAAGGGGCGCAAGGAACTCGTCAAGCAGGTACGGGCCAAGATCAACGAGCTTGGCATCCAGTACATCTATTATCAGTTCGTGTCGGTGACCGGCCGCATCGTCGGCAAGGGTGTTCCGGCGGATCACTGGGAGAGCATCGCCGAGCGCGGCTTCCAGCTGGTCTATGGCTCGACCGCCAATCTCTTCGTCGATCGCTTCAAGAATTATATCGGCTACGGGCCCGAGGCCTCCGAGCTGGTCGGCATCCCCGACCCCGAGACCTTCTGCCAGCTGCCCTGGGACAAACGCGTCGCGCGCGTCTTCTGCACCTGCTTCCGCAATCGCGAGGAGAGGGTCAATCCGGGCGGGCATCTGACGTCGGACTGCCGCGGCAATCTTCGAATCCTCCACGAGGAATTCAAGAAGAAGCATAAGGGCCTCCACATGCGTCACGGCTGCGAGCCGGAGATGATGTGGCTCAAGAAGGGCGCCGACGGCTTGCCGGATGGCGGATTCTCCAAGCCGAATTGCTACCACATCGATCAGTTCGAGAGCCTGCGGCCGGTCTTCATGCGCGCGATCGAATATTCGCGCGCCATGGGCCTCGACATGATCCAGGGCGATCATGAGGACGCACCGGGCCAGCTCGAGCTCAACTTCATGTTCGACGACTGCCTGCGCACGGCCGACCGCCTGACGACCTATCGTCAGATCTGCGCCCAGGTCGCGCGCGAGTTCAATCTCATCGCCTGCTTCATGGCCAAGCCCTTCATGGGCGTGTCGGCCAACGGCTGCCACCACAACATCTCCCTGTGGAAGGGAGGTGAGGACAAGGTCAACAAGCTTGGGCTCGACAACCTGCCGGGCATGGCCGAGAACTTTGCTTATCTCAAGGGCGGCGAGAACACCTTCCTGCCGCAGAAGGGCCAGTCGAAGCCGGGCCCGATCGGCCTCCACTGCATCGGCGGCATCATCAAGCATGTGGGGGCCCTGACCGCGATCGGCTCCTCCACCGTCAATTCCTATCGCCGCCTGTGGGACACGGGCTTCTGGGCGCCGGTCTATGCCGACTGGGGCTACCAGAACCGTACCTGCGCGCTGCGCATCTCCGCACCGGGCCGCTTTGAATACCGCTCGGTCGATTCGACGGTGAACCCCTATCTGATGGCGGCCGGCATCCTGCAGGCTTTCGACGATGGCATTGCGCACAAGATCGATCCGGGCGAGCCCGAAGAGCGCAACATCTATGCGGCGATGGCGGCCGGCAAGAAGGTCAAGAAGCTGCCGATGTCGCTGGGCCTGGCGCTCGAGGAACTCGAGAAGGATGAGGTCATCAAGAAGGCGATGCCCGACGAGATGTACAGGGTCTTCACGCATTACAAGCGCGACGAGTGGGAGAAGTTCAACGCCACCGTCACGAACTGGGATCTGCAGCAATATTGGGACTATCTGCCGTAATCCATCCCTCGCGAGGGATGCGGGTACCGGCATAGGAGAAAGAGAGAGCGAGATGTGCGGAATTGCGGGATTGATCCATAGAGGCGGTAAATCCGGCGATATCGGCACCGAGATGACGGCGATGTTGCAGTCGCTGAAGCATCGCGGGCCGGATTCGACGGGCTACGCGCTTTACGGCAAGCCGCTGAAGGGCAACGAGCTGATGTTGCGCTTCAAGGTGGCCGAGCAGGACGAGATGCTGAAAGGCTTCAAGATCCACGACCAGGTCAAGGAGCGCCGGACGGAAGTCGACAAGCGCATCAAGGAACTGGGCGGACGGATCGTCGAGGCCAACAACGCCACCGAATACGCTTTCCGCTACAAGATCGACTATGCCGGCGACCGGCGGAAGCTCGCCGACTTCATCGAGGATGTGGAGGGGGCCGAGATTCTCTCCATGGGCCACGGGCTCGAGCTGGTGAAGGATCTCGGCGACGCCGCGCGCGTGGCCGAGCAATATGCGCTCAAGGGCTTCAACGGCACCCATGCGCTGGGTCACACCCGCATGGCGACCGAATCCGACGTCGATATCCGGTCGGCCCATCCCTATTGGGCCTATCCGTTCGCCGACGTGTCGGTGGTCCATAACGGCCAGCTCACCAACTACTGGAACGGCCGGCGCGCGCTCGAGCGGCGCGGTCACCGCTTCATGTCAAACTGCGATTCCGAGCTGATCGCCGTCTATCTCGCCGACAAGATGCAGCAGGGCGCCGAGCTCAAGGACGCGATGACGGATTCCATCGAAGAACTCGATGGCGTCTTCACCTATCTGGTCGCGACCTCGGATTCGCTCGGCATGGCCAAGGACGTGATGGCGGCCAAGCCCATGGTCCTCTACGAAAGCGAGAAGTTCATCGTGCTAGCCTCCGAAGAAGTGGCGATCCGCAGCGTATTCCCCCACGAAATCGACACCTTCGACCCCTATGAGGGCGAGGTTCGCGTTTGGAAGAGCGCATAATGGCCCTCAGAACCAAATCCCAGGATATGGGGATGCACACGGAGCAGCTCTCCGGGCGCACCCAACAGCGATTCTTCACGCCCTCCGAAGAGCAGAACTTCACCTATCCGGAGGCGTTCGACGTCGACTTCAACAAGCGGGCCGAGCTCGATTGTGGGCCCCTGTCGCCACGTGAGGTCAACCTCAAGCTCCGCGACCTGATGAGCAAGGGCTACGGCACCATCGTGATGAAGAATCCCGGTGCCAAGCATTCGCTCGCGGTCGGCATCCTCAACAAGCTGAACCTCCATATCGAAGGCAGCCTGGGTTATTTCGGCTGCGGCCTGATCGACGGGCCGAACATCCGGATCAAGGGCCGCGTGGGCTGGTCTTGCGCGGAAAACATGCTGGCCGGAACGATCGTGATCGAGAAGAACGCCGGCTCGACCTTCGGCGCCGCCTTGCGCGGCGGCGACCTCGTCTGCATGGGCGATGTCGGCGCGCGCATGGGCATCGACATGAAGGGCGGGACCATCCTCGTCGGCGGGCGCTGCGGTGCCTTCTGCGGCTTCATGATGCAGCGCGGCCGCATGGTCGTGCTGGGCGATGCCGGCAAGAACCTCGGCGATTCCATGTATGACGGCACCATCTATGTGGGCGGCAAGATCGACGGCCTGGGTGTCGATGCCGTGCCGGGCGAGATGACCGATCTCGACGTGTCCTGGCTTTCCCGCAAGCTCAAGATGTACGGGCTCGAAGCGCCGAAGGGCGTCAAGAACATGCAGAAGATCGTCGCCGGGAAGCAGCTCTGGAACTACGACAATCTGGAGCCCACTGAGAAGAAGCTCATCCTCTAAGCCCGCGACAGATCGCACAGAAGGAATTCGCTCATGGCGAGAGAACGCAAGAAAGCACCCGCTACCGCGCCGGCCAAGAAGCCGTCATCGCGCAACAAGAGTCTGCTGGGCAAGAGTTTCATCTTCCCGCCGACGGTCATCGACGACATCCACATCAAGTCCGAGCTCGGCCGCTATCGCATGCGCGGCTTCTCGCTCTTCAAGAAGATCCCGACCTGGGACGACCTGACCTTCCTCCCGGGTACCCTGACCCGTTTCGTGATCGAGGGTTACCGCGAGAAGTGCCTGACCCAGACGGTGATCGGACCCAGGGCGAAGCGCCCGCTGGTGCTCGATATCCCGATCTACATCACCGGCATGAGCTTCGGCGCACTCTCCTTCGAATCGAAGATCGCGCTGGCCCGCGGTGCCACCATGGCCGGCACTGCGACCTGCTCGGGCGAAGGCGGCATGATCCCCGACGAACGCCGCTATTCGTCGAAGTGGTTCTACCAGTGCATCCAGTCGCGCTACGGCTTCAACCCGCATCATCTGCGCCTCGCCGATGCCTGCGAGTTCTTCATCGGCCAGGGCTGCAAGGTCGGCCTCGGCGGCCATCTGATGGGCCAGAAGGTGACGGACCAGGTGGCGGAAATGCGCTCGCTGCCGGCCGGCATCGACCAGCGTTCGCCCGCCCGTCATCCCGACTGGCTGGGACCGGACGATCTGGCGCTGAAGATCCAGGAGATCCGCGAAGCCACCAATGGCGAGATTCCGATCCAGCTCAAGCTGGGTGCCGCGCGCGTCTATGACGACGTCCGCATGGCGGCCAAGACCGGCCCGGATTCGATCTATATCGACGGCATGGAAGGCGGCACCGGTGCGGGTCCGCATATCGCGACCGAGGAGACCGGCGTGCCCGGCATCGCCGCGATCCGCCAGGCCCGCAAGGCGCTCGACGATGTCGGCATGACCGGCCAGATCAGCCTGGTCTATGCCGGCGGCATCCGCAACGGCGCGGATGTGGCCAAGGCGATCGCGCTCGGCGCCGATGCCGTCGCGATCGGTCATTCGGCGCTGATGGCGCTCAACTGCAACAAGGACATCCCCGAGGCCGACTTCGAGAAGGAGATCGGCGTCGAGGCGGGCTACTGCTACCACTGCCATACGGGCCGCTGCCCGGTCGGCGTGGCGACGCAGGACCCGGTCCTGCGCAAGCGCCTCGACCCCGACGAGGCGGCCGAGCGCGTCTACAACTTCCTGCACTGCCTTGCGATCGAGTGCCAGATGATGGCGCGCGCCTGCGGCAAGACCAATGTGCACAGCCTCGAGCCGGAGGATCTCGCGGCCCTCACCATGGAAGCCTCCGCGCTCGCCATGGTGCCGCTGGCCGGCTCGCAGCACACGGTCGGCCGGCCCGACATGACCCGGTATTGAGGAGAGCCTCGATGGCAAAGCCAACGAAGAAGCCGGTGATGAAGGTCGTGAAGACCGCGAAGGCCGTCGCTCCCAAGAAGGAAGACGTCGACAAGTACCTCAAGGGGAAGGGCCTCGATTCCCATCGCGAGAAGGAAATCGGCCAGCACATCGGCTATCGCTACGACGTCAATCTCGTGCCGGACTACAGCCGCCTGACGCCCTTCCTGAAGAAGTACCTGGAAGTGATGGGCTGGGACGACCTCAACTGGCTCGAGGACGTCCATATGGGCTACGAGGAAGGCCGCGCCGCGGTGTTCGATCGCAACGTCAATGGCTGGGTCACGATCCCGGCCGGCATGAAGCTGCCCGACAACCAGCAGGATCGCGACATGATCGCGCGCGAGCTGCTGATCAAATTCCAGATGTCCCGCAAGCATCCGATGGTCGATCTCAACAAGGCCTATCGGAAGTTCTAAGCGGGCCTTCGAGGAAACGCCGTCATGAGAAAGGGCCGGACTTCGTCAAGTCCGGCCCTTGCCATGTCGGGTGTGAGAGGGGGCGGGGCTCAGTCCTCGCCGATCTCGACCTCGAAGTCGGCCGAGTGGGTCCAGTCCGGCGTGAAGGACAGGACCCGGACGCTGGCCGGCATGTTCGCGTTGAAGAGGCGGTTATGCCAGTAGGTTGCCTGATAGAAAGCATCCTTTTCGGCCAGCTCCAGCACCGAGCAGGGGATGCGATAGCCCTTGGCATATTCGATGAATTCGAGCTCGCAGCGGCCATGCAGCAGCAGCTGGTCGGCGAAGGCCGAACCGGGCCCGAACAGGCCGGTCATGATGTCGCTGAAGTCGCGCGGGCGCTGATAATACCAGGCCGACAGGATCTCCAGCGCCTTCTCATAGCGCTCGACCGGATCCAGGGTCTTCTGCACCTGGAAACGGAACTGCTGGGTACTTTCGTCGGGTTCCTCGCGCATCAGCAGCAGGGTGACGGCCGGGGCGAGCTCCGTACCGTCGAGAGTGCTGACGCGGGCCCGCATGCCGCTGGAGGGCCGTCCCAGCCCCTCGCGCACCGAGATCTGGCGCAGCCGGCACTGCCAGCCGAGGAACTCGTCGCGCAGCGCTTCCGCCGCGGGTTCCATCAGCACGACATTCTTTCGCCGGTCGCCGGCCGTCATGATCGATCCCTTTCGAATGGACGTGTCCGGAGTCTGAGGCGATCCGCGGCGAACCGCAAGCGCTGCCGTCCGGGGCATGGCGTCGCGATGTCGCTGCCGGCCGGTCGGATTTGCGGTAAATATCGCCGGCTTTCCGCCGATCATCGGAGTGATGTTTCTTGTCCGGCAGGAAACCGGCGGTTAGCCTGCCGGTCCTGATCCGATCCGCCTTCATGCCGACCAAAGACGGGGTCCACGATGCCCTTCGGGCTGCTGAAATACGGCCTTAGCAAGACCTACCCGGCCGAGCGCCACTTCCCGCTCGCCCAGGATCTGAAGCCCAGTTACGACGTCGTCATCATCGGTGGCGGCGGCCATGCGCTGGCGACGGCCTATTATCTGTCGCGCGACTACGGCATCACCAATGTGGCGATCCTCGAGAAGGGCTATCTCGCGGGCGGCAACACGGCGCGCAACACCGCGATCATCCGCTCGAACTATCTGACGCCCGAAGGCGTCAAATTCTACGACACCTCGGTCAAGCTCTATCAGGATCTGAGCCAGGATCTCGACTACAACATCCTCTATTCAGAGCGCGGTCATTTCACGCTGGCTCACACCGACGCCGCGATCCGCACCAGCCGCTGGCGCGCCGAGGTCAACAAGCATCTGGGGGTGGATTCCGAGCTGATCTGGCCGGACGAGATCCACAAGCTCTGCCCGGTGCTCAACATGTCGGAGGATGTGCGCTATCCGATCCTGGGTGCGCTCTATCACCCGCCGGGCTCGATCGCGCGCCATGATGCGGTCGCCTGGGGCTATGGACGCGGCGCCACGCGGCGCGGCGTCGAGATCCATCAGCTGACCGAGGTAAGCGAGATCCTGCAGGCCGGCGGCAAGGTCAAGGGCGTCGTCACCAACCGCGGCACGGTCTATGCGAACAAGGTGCTGCAGGCGACGGCGGGATCGAGCTCGCTGGTCGCGAAGATGGCGGGCTTCAGGCTGCCGATCCGCACCATTCCGCTGCAGGCTTGCGTCTCGCTGCCGGTGAAGCCTTTCCTCGACCAGATCATCGTGTCGGGCTCGCTCCACGTCTATATTTCGCAATCCTCGCGCGGCGAGCTGGTGATGGGCGGATCGACCGATCCCTATGGCGTCTATTCGACGCGTTCGACGCTCGATTTCAAGGAAGGCCTGCTGGGCCATATGCTGGAACTGCTGCCCTTCCTGGGCGAGATGAAGCTCAACCGGCAATGGGCCGGCATGGCGGATATGACGCCGGATTTCAGCCCCTGCATGGGACTCACGCCGCTCGAGAACTACTACATCGATTCCGGCTGGGGCACCTGGGGCTTCAAGGCGACGCCGGTCTGCGGCCTCACCATGTCCTACACCGTCGCCAACAACAAACCGCACGAGCTGATCGAGCCCTTCCGCCTGTCCCGCTTCGAGGAGATGAAGCAGGTCGGCGAAAAGGGCGCGGCCTCGGTCGGGCATTGAGCGAGGGAGGAAACCCATGAAGATCATGAACTGCCCGCTCAACGGCCCGCGCAACATCTCGGAGTTCGTCTGGGGCGGCGAAGTCAGGCCGATGCCCGATCCTTCGCGCGTCTCGGACCGCGAATGGGCCGAGTATGTGCATATCGAGAACAACACCGCCGGCGTGGTGCGTGAATGGTGGTGCCATGTGCCGACCTCCTTCTGGTTCATCGCCGAGCGCCACACGGTGACGGACGAGATCCTGCGCACCTATCCGGCGGGCGAGGTCTTCAAATCCCGGGTCGAGTTCACGGCGGCGCCGAAGGCGAACGAGGAAAAGAAATGAGCGACGGGGTCAACCGTCTGCCGGCACCGGCCGGCCTGCTGATCGATCGCGGTCAGCCGGTCGAATTCACCTTCGAGGGCCGGCCCTTCCAGGGCTTCGTCGGCGACACCATCGCGAGCGCGCTGGCGGCCAATGACGAGTGGCTGATCTCGCGCTCGTTCAAATATCACCGGCCGCGCGGGATCCTGACCATGGCCGGCCAGGACGCGAACACGCTGGTGCAGATCGGTGGCGAGCCCAACGCGCTGGCCGACATGCATGCGATTACGCCGGGCTTGGCCGTGATGGGCCAGAACTACAAGGGCAGCCTGGAGCAGGACCGCCTCGCCTTCATGGAGAGGCTGAGCCGCTTCCTCCCCGTGGGGTTCTATTACAAGGCCTTCTTCAAGCCGAAATGGACCTGGCCACATTGGGAGAAGGTGATCCGCGAGATCGCCGGCCTCGGCAAAGTCGACGTCCATGCGCATCATGATTACTACGACAAGGAATATCTCTTCGCCGATGTCGCGGTGATCGGCGCCGGTCCCGCCGGCATGGCGGCGGCGTCCGAGGCGGCGAAGGCCGGCCTCGAGGTCATCCTGATCGACGAGGGCCCGCGCGTCGGCGGCTCGCTCGCCTATGCGCGATTCGATGCGGCGGGTGAGCAGGGTGCCGAGCGCTCTCGCGAACTCGCGGCCGAGCTGGCCGCGTCGCAGAACGTCCGGATCCTGACCGACGCCACCTGCAACGGCTTCTTCGCCGACAATTGGCTGGCCGTGATCAAGGGCAATCGCCTCTATAAGCTGCGCGCCAAGGCGGTGGTGGTCGCGACCGGCTCGCTCGAGCAGCCGGCCGTGTTCCACAACAACGACCTCCCGGGCGTGATGTTGGGCTCGGCGGCCCAGCGTCTCATCAAGCTCTATGGCATCCGGCCCGGCCGTCGCGCCGTGGTGCTCACCGCCAATGCGGATGGCTATGGCGTGGCGCTCGATCTAGGCGATGCCGGCGTCGAGGTCGCGGCCGTGGTCGATCTGCGCAAGACCACCGACGCATCGGCACTCGCGCGGGCCGTCCGGGCGCGTGGCGTTCCGATCATGCAAGGGCATGGCATCGCCGAGACGTCTTACGGCGTCGGCAAGCGTCATATCACCGGATCGCTCGTCGGCGAGGTGACGGGCGAGGGCGCGCTCTCGCCAGCGCTGGCCACCATCCCCTGCGATCTCCTCTGCATGTCGGTCGGCTACAGCCCGACCGGCCAGCTGTTGCATCATATCGGCGCCAAATTCGCCTATGACCGCGCCAGCCATATGTTCGCGCCCAGCGTTCTTCCGGCCCATGTGTTCGCGGCCGGCTCGGTCAACGGCACCTATGCGCTCGATGTCGTGATCGCCGAAGGCCGGCGCGCCGGCTGGGCCGCGGCCAAGGATGCCGGGGCCGCCGTCGGCGCCGAGCCCTCGATGACAGGCGATCGTGGTGCCCTCGGCATCACGCATCCCTGGCCGATCTTCCCGAGCAAGAAGGGCAAGGACTTCGTCGATTTCGACGAGGATCTCCAGGTCAAGGATCTGGTGAACGGCATCGCCGACGGCTACGACCATGTCGAGCTGCTGAAGCGCTACACCACCGTCAGCATGGGCCCGTCGCAGGGCCGTCATTCGGCGGTGGCGACGGTCCGCATCGACGCCAAGGAGACCGGCCGCGATATCGCGACCATGTCGGTCACGACCCAGCGGCCGCCCTACCGGCCGGAGAAGTTCGGCCTCATGGCGGGCCGGACCTTCGAGCCGGAGCGCCACACCGCGATGCATCAGCGCCATCTGGAGCTGGGGGCCCGCATGATGCCGGCGGGCCTCTGGTACCGCCCGGCCTTCTACGGCAAGAAGGAAGAGCGCGACCAGGCGATCCGCGAGGAAGTCCGCAATGTCCGCAACAATGTCGGGTTGATCGACGTCTCGACGCTGGGCGGGCTCGATGTGCGCGGGCCCGACGCGGCCGAGTTTCTGAACCGGCTCTATACCTTTGCCTATGCCAAGCAGCCGATCGGCCGCTCGCGCTATGTGCTGATGACCGACCAGAGCGGCGCCATCATCGATGACGGCGTCGCCTGCCGCTTCGGCGAGGAGCATTTCTACGTCACCGCGACCACGAGCGGCGTCGACGGCGTCTATCGCCTGATGCTGTTCTGGAACGCGCAATGGCGACTCGATGTCGATGTGGCGAACGTCACGGCCGCCTATGCCGGCGTCAATCTCGCAGGTCCGAAGTCGCGCGAGGTGCTGCAGAAACTCTGCCCCGACGTCGATCTCTCTTCGGCTGCCTTCCCCTATATGGGCGTGCGGATGGGCACCGTCGCCGGCATTCCGGCGCGGTTGATGCGCGTAGGCTTCGTCGGCGAGCTCGGCTATGAGATCCATGTCCCGGCCTCGATGGGCGAGGCCTTGTGGGACAAGCTGATGGAGGCGGGGCGTCCCGCCGGCATCCGGCCCTTCGGCGTCGAGGCGCAGCGCGTGCTGCGCCTGGAGAAGGGACATATCATCATCGGCCAGGACACGGACGGGTTGACGCATCCTTACGAGGCCGACATGGCCTGGGCGATCTCCAAGAACAAGCCCTACTTCATGGGCGGGCGCTCGATCGACATCCAGAACCGCTCGGGCCTGACCCGCAAACTGGTCGGGTTCACGCTCGACGATGCCAATGCGCCGGTGCCGGAGGAATGTCACCTGGTGGTGCGGGGGCCTGAAATCCTGGGCCGCGTCACCTCGGCCGTGATCTCCCCGTCGCTGGGCCGGGTGGTGGGCTTGGCCTATGTGGCGCCTGACCAGGCCGAGCCCGGCAAGAATTTCGACATCAAGGTCGGGGGCGGGCGCTTGATCCAGGCGCGCGTGGTGCCGATCCCGTTCTTCGATCCCGAGAACAAGCGGCAGGAGATGTAAGCCATGGCCACCGCGACCGTCTCCCCGACCTCCTTCAACCGCCGCAGCTATGTCTATCGCCTTCTGGACGCCAAGGGCGCCGAATGGGCGGCGATCCGCGACAGCGCGGTCGCCATGCGGCTTGGCCGTTCCGTCGACGAGGAAGTGGGCATCGGCCGGCGTCTGGCGCTGACCGATCTCTCGCCGCTGCCGCGCACCGGCTTCAAGGGCACCGGCACGGTCGAATGGCTGACCGCCCAGGGCATGACGATCGGGCCCGACAGCAACATGGCCTATCGCCAGGCCGACGGGTCGCTGGCGGCAAGGCTGGCGCCGACGGAGATCTTCCTGATCGACAGTCTCAAGGGCGAGGCCGGCCTGATCGATCGGCTCAACGGCGCCCGGAACTGGGGTGCCGAGAAACCGCGCAAGCTCATCGGCTATCCGATGCCGCGCTCGGAGAGCCATTGCTGGTTCATGGTCTCGGGCTGGCAGGCACCGGCCATGTTCGCGAAGATGTGCGGTGTCGATCTGCGCGCGCATAAATTCAAGCAGGGCCAGATCGCGCAGACCTCGGTCGCCAAGATCAGCGCGATCCTGATCCGCGATTATTTCGGCGAGATGCCGGCCTATCACCTGCTGACCGACAGCGCCTCGGCCGAATATATGTGGGGCTGCCTCGTCGATGCGATGGCGGAGTTCGACGGCCAGCCGATCGGGCTCAGCGCGCTGCGCCGGCTCGCCGAGGCACGGTGAAGGGAAAGCGCAGGGCGGGGTCGGGCGCGCCGGGATCGGAGGCGCGCAAGGGCGGGCCTGCGCCCAAGAAACCTGCGAAGCGCCCGGAATCTCCGATCGTCCAGGAATTCCAGGATCCGCATGGCCTGATCGACAAGCGCCATGGCCGGCTCGAGGAGGCGATCGGGCGCGAGGTTCGCGACTTCCGCCGCAAGCTCAACATGACCGTGGCCGAGCTCGCCAAGATGGCGGAGCTTTCGGCCGGCATGCTCTCC
This sequence comes from Hypericibacter sp., assembly GCF_050729195.1. NCBI lineage: Bacteria > Pseudomonadati > Pseudomonadota > Alphaproteobacteria > Rhodospirillales > Dongiaceae > Hypericibacter > Hypericibacter sp. The sequence goes on along the minus strand of NZ_JBOHKS010000147.1, from coordinate 5,314 downwards.
AAGATCGAGAACGGCATGACGTCGCCCTCGCTGGCGACCCTGCGGGCCCTCTCGGTGGCGCTCCATGTGCCGGTCACGGCCTTCTTCCGCCGCTTCGAGGAGGAACGCGACGCCACCTTCGTCAAGGCGGGGCAGGGCTTGCAGATCGAGCGCCGCGGCACGCGCGCCGGCCATCAGTATCAGCTGCTCGGCCATACGCTGCGCAAGAGCATCTCGGTCGAGCCCTACATGATCACGCTGACGGCGGATTCCGACGTGTTTCCGCTGTTCCAGCATGACGGCGTCGAGTTCATCTTCATGCTCGAGGGCGAGGTCAGCTACCGCCATGGCGACCGCACCTACACGCTGCTGCCGGGCGACTCGCTCTTCTTCGATGCGGACGTGCCGCATGGCCCCGACGAGCTGCGCAAGCTGCCGATCCGCTTCCTCTCGATCATCTGCTATCCGCGCGACGCAGAGGGCTGATTCCGCAGCATTTTCCTCACAGGAAACATTGTTTCCCCGTCATTGATTCCCCGCCCGGCCTGGGCTATCGTCCCCGGGCTTTTGTCGGGCCCTCCCGAAAGGATCTCTTCCATGTGCGGAATCGTCGGACTCTTCCTCAAGAATCCCGCCTTGAGGCCCAGCCTCGGCCGGCATCTGAGCCATATGCTGGTCGAGATGACCGAGCGCGGCCCCGATAGCGCGGGGATCGCGGTCTATCACAAGCCGGTCCATGGCAAGGATTCCAAGCTGACCCTGTTCCACGCCGATCCGCATTTCCATTGGCGCGAAATCGGCGGCGCTCTGGGCGAGGCGCTCAAGGCCGAGGTCGATATCGAGACCAAGGCCAATCATGTGGTGATGACGGTGTCGGCGCCGGACGCGACGGTTCGCGGCTGGCTCAAGGCGCATCACCCCGAGATCCGCATCATGGGCTATGGCCAGGTGATGGAGGTCTACAAGGATATGGGCCTGCCCAAGCAGGTCGCCGACCGCTACGGCCTCGCCAAGATGGAAGGCACGCATGCGATCGGCCATACGCGCATGGCGACCGAGAGCGCGGTCACGACCGAGCATTCGCATCCCTTTACCGCCGCCTCGGACATGTGCCTGGTCCATAACGGCTCGCTCTCCAACCACAACAATCTGCGCCGCTGGCTGCAGCATCGCGGTCACGAGTTCGAGACCGACAATGACAGCGAGGTTGCGGCGCGTTATTTCGCGCAGCGCCTGAGCGAAGGGGCGAGCCTGGCCGAGGCGCTCGAGGCCGGCTTCAAGGATCTCGACGGCTTCTATACCTTCACCATGGGCACGCGGAACGGCTTCGCCGTGCTGCGCGATGCCTTCGCCTGCAAGCCGGCCGTGCTGGCCGAGACCGACGATTGGGTGGCGATGGCCTCGGAATATCGCTCGATCGCCAATCTGCCGGGCGCCGACAAGGCCAAGGTCTGGGCGCCGGCGCCGTCGGTGGTCTACACCTGGGATGTGCAGGCCGCGGCATGATCACTGTCGATCTGGCCCAGAGTTCGGTTCGCGACCTCAACCAACGCCTGCATAGTCTGCCATCGGAGACCAACGAGAAGGCCTGGCGCGTCGTCAATCCGAAGGGCGCGCATGCGCTTTGCGCCGGTCTCACGCTTCCGATCGAAGTCGTGATCGACGGACATCCCGGCTATTACTGCGCCGGGATGAACAAGGAAGCGACCGTCGTCGTGAACGGTCATTGCGGCGTGGGCCTCGCTGAAAACATGATGTCCGGCGAAGTCCGCGTGAAGGGCAATGCCTCGGACGCCGCCGGTGCCACAGGCCGCGGCGGGCTATTGGTTATCGAGGGCGATGCGGGCTTGCGCTGCGGCATCTCGATGAAGGGCATCGACATCGTGGTCGGCGGCTCGGTCGGCCATATGAGCGCCTTCATGGCACAGGGCGGCAGCCTGGTCGTCTGCGGCGATGCGGGCTCGAGCCTCGGCGATTCCATCTACGAAGCCCGCCTCTATGTGCAGGGCAAGGTCGAGAGCCTGGGTGCGGACTGCATCGAGAAGACGATGACGCCGCATCATCTGGCCAAGCTCGAGAAATTGCTGGCTCGCGCCGGCATCAAGGCCGACGCGAAGCGCTTCAGGCGCTACGGGTCGGCGCGCCGGCTCTATAACTTCCATGTCGACAACGCCGACGCCTATTGAAGCGAGATCAGCAATGAACGCCACCTTCTCTCCTGTCCCGATGCCGCCGCGCCGCTCGGCTACCTTCGACGAGTATGCGATCGCCGAGATTCAGCGCGCCGCCGCCACGGGCATCTATGACATCCGCGGCTTCGGCGCCAAGCGCAAGGTCCCGCATTTCGACGATCTCGTCTTCCTCGGCGCGTCCGTCTCGCGTTATCCGCTCGAAGGCTACCGCGAGAAATGTGCGACCGACATCGTGCTCGGCACGCGCTTCGCGAAGAAGCCGATCCATCTGAAGATCCCGATCACCATCGCCGGCATGAGCTTCGGCTCGCTCTCCGCCCAGGCCAAGGAAGCGCTGGGCCGGGGTGCCACCCAGCTCGGCACCAGCACGACCACGGGCGATGGCGGCATGACGCAGGAAGAGCGCGGCCATTCCAAGATCCTGGTCTATCAGTTGCTGCCCTCGCGCTACGGCATGAACCCGGACGATCTGCGCCAGGCCGATGCGATCGAGGTCGTGGTCGGGCAGGGCGCCAAGCCCGGCGGCGGCGGCATGCTGCTGGGGCAGAAGATCTCGCCGCGCGTGGCGAAGATGCGCACCCTGCCGGAAGGCATCGACCAACGCTCCGCCTGCCGGCATCCGGACTGGACCGGCCCCGACGATCTGACCATCAAGATCCAGGAGATCCGCGAGATCACCGATTGGGAGAAGCCGATCTATGTGAAGGTCGGCGCGACGCGGCCTTATTACGACGTGGCACTGGCGGTCAAGTCCGGCGCCGACGTAGTCGTGCTGGACGGCATGCAGGGCGGCACCGCCGCGACCCAGGAAGTCTTCATCGAGCATGTCGGCATCCCGACCCTGGCGGCGATCCGCCCGGCGGTGCAGGCGCTGCAGGATCTCGACATGCACCGCAAGGTGCAGCTCATCGTCTCGGGCGGCATCCGCAACGGCGCCGACGTGGCCAAGGCGCTGGCGCTGGGGGCCGACGCGGTCTCGATCGGCACGGCGGCCCTCATCGCGCTCGGCGACAACGATCCGAAGCTCGATGCGGAATACCGCAAGATCGGCGCCACCGCCGGCACCTATGACGACTGGCATGAGGGCCGCGATCCGGCCGGCATCACGACGCAGGATCCGGAGCTGGCCAAGCGCCTCGATCCGATCAGGGCCGGCCACAGGTTGGCCAATTATCTGGCCGTGCTGACCATGGAGACGCAGATCATCGCGCGCGCCTGCGGCAAGAGCCATGTGCTCAATCTCGAGCCCGAGGATCTGGTGGCGCTGACGATCGAAGCCGCGGCCATGGCGCGTGTGCCCCTGGCCGGCACCAATTGGATCCCGGGCCAGGGCCGGGACTAGGGAATTTCGGGGCGGCGACCCGAAAGTCGCTGCCCCATTTCGCCGCCGCCCGGAATCGCGGGCGCGGACCATAACGACGGCCATCGAGAGCAAAATCGCTCCGGGCCGGTCATTCGAGCAGGGGGACCACCATTATGGCTGCCGATCTGTCCAAAATCGCCAAAGAGCGAAAGATCAAATATTTCCTGATCAGCTATGTCGATCTGTTCGGCCATCTGCGCGCCAAGCTGGCGCCGGCCGAGGCGATCGCCGGCATGCAGCGCGACGGTGCCGGTTTTGCCGGTTTCGCCACCTGGCTCGACATGACCCCGGCCCATCCCGACCTGTTCGCGCGTCCCGATCCCGACAGCCTGATCCAGCTGCCCTGGAAGCCCGAGGTCGGCTGGCTTGCCAGCGATCTCTGGATGGACGGCAAGGAGGTTCATGACAGCCCGCGCGCGCAATTGAAACATCAGGTCGCGAAGGCCGCCGCCAAGGGCTGGCGTATGAAGACCGGTGTCGAATGCGAGTATTTTCTGATTACGCCCGATGGCAAATCGGTTGCCGATTCGCTCGATTCTCACGAGAAGCCCTGTTACGACCAGATGGCGTTGATGCGCCGCTACGATGTCATCACCGAGATCTGCAACGCGATGCTGGTGCTGGGCTGGAAGCCCTATCAGAACGACCATGAGGACGCCAACGGCCAGTTCGAGATGAACTGGGAATATGACGATGCGCTCTTGACCGCCGATCGTCATGTCTTCTTCAAATACATGGTCCGCCAGATTGCCGAGAAGCACGGCATGCGCGCGACCTTCATGCCAAAGCCATTTTTGAATTTGACCGGCAATGGCTGTCACGCGCATGTCTCGGTCTGGGACAAGAGCGGGAAGACCAACCTGTTTCACGACCCGAAGGGCGAGCTCGGCCTCTCGAAGCTGGCCTACAGCTTCCTCGGCGGCGTCATTCATTCCGCCGACGCGCTCTGTTCCTTCTTCAACCCGACCGTGAACAGCTACAAGCGCATCAACGCGCCCCGGACGCTGTCCGGGGCCACCTGGGCTCCCAACACCATCACCTATGGCGGCAACAACCGGACCCACATGGTCCGCATCCCGGATGCCGGCCGGTTCGAGCTGCGGCTGATGGACGGCGCCGCCAACCCCTATCTGCTCCAGGCGGGTGTCCTGGCCGCAGGCATCGACGGGGTCGACAACAAGCGCGACCCGGGCCCGCGCCTCGATATCAACATGTATACCGAGGGCCATAAGGTGAAGGGCGCCAAGAAGCTGCCCTTGAACCTGCTGGACGCGCTCCGCCTGACCGAGAAGAGCAAGATGCTGCGCGAGGCCATGGGCGACAGCTTCATCGACGCCTATACCCGGATGAAGCACGAGGAATGGTCGCGCTATTGCCGCCATCTGACCCAGTGGGAGATGGACAACACCCTGGATTGCTGAGCGTTAAGGCAGGTTTCGGCCCCCTGGCGGGGCCGGCCGGAACTGGTCCGGATTTGGTGTTCCCGGCCAGGCCAATTCGCGTCGTTTCGGGACCATCCGGCGGGGCCGGCGCCGGATAGCCTCCGGCCCGGCCCTTTCGGTCGCAGCCGGGCTCGGGGTACAACCCCACCCGCCGGCCTATCCGGGGCAAGCCAACCAAGAGGACTGGGGACGATGATCAAGAAGGTCGGTAGCGATATCGAGATCGCGCGCGCTGCCAAGATGCAGCCGGTCGAGAAGATCGCCGAGAAGCTCGGGATTCCGGAAAAGCACCTGTTCCGCTACGGACCCTCCAAGGCCAAGGTCGATCTGCACTATGT
>NZ_JBOHKS010000146.1:0-4737 GCF_050729195.1 Hypericibacter sp. | reverse complement strand
GATTATAGGGGTTAATCTCCGCAAGCTGCAAGGTTTTCTCCGCATGATTTGCGGAGAAAACCAGGGTCGCAGAAGGGCGGGAACGGCCCCATGGACCAGGCCTGGGATTTGCGTCTTCGCGGGTCAGCCCTATGCGGTTTCGTATTCCTGCCGCAACAGGTTCCGGTCGACCTTGCCGCCCGCATTGTAGGGCAGGGCGTCGCGCGGGAAGACACGGTCGGGGCAGCGATAGCTGGCGAGATGGCGCTTGCAGTGGGCGACCAGGGCGGCGGGGTCGACCGGTCCGTCCTTGGCGACGATCACGGCGGCGATGATCTCGCCCCAGATCGGGTCAGGCAGGCCGATCACGACCGCGTCCTTGATGCCGGGAAAATCCAGCAGCACCTTCTCGACCTCGGCCGGATAGACGTTCTCGCCGCCGCGGATGATCATCTGTTTCTTGCGACCGGCGAGATAGATGTAGCCGTCGGCGTCGCGATAGCCGAGGTCGCCGCTGAAGAGCCAGCCCTCCTTTATGGCCTTGGCCGTCTCTTCCGGCATCTCCCAATAGCCCACCATGCCGGTGCCGCCGCGGCTGGCGATCTCGCCGATCTCGCCGGTGGGAACCTCGCGGCCCTGCGGGTCGCAGATCTTGAGCTCGACGCCGATCGGCGGCCGGCCGACGGAATCGAGATGCCTGGCGCCTTGAAGAAACGCCTCGCGATGATCGGCCATGGTCAGGATCGATTGCGGCAGATCCTCGGTCTGGCCGAAGGACTGCACCATCTCGCCCCTATAGACCGACATGACGTCGCGGAGCAGGCGCGGATTCATCGGCGCACCGGCATAGACGATCAACCGGACGTCGCCGAAACAGGCGGCACCGAAGTCGGGTGCTGCCGCCATCATGGCGAGCATGGTTGGCACCAGCGAAAGGAACGTGACGCGATGCTCGCGCACCGCCGCCATGGTCGCTTCGAGCTTGAACTGCGGCAGGATCAGCCCGCCGGCGCCGCGCACCATGCAGGTCATGGTGATCACCAGCGCGGAGATATGAAAGAGCGGCGTCGTCACATGGACGATGTCGTCGGGGCGGATCCCGAACTCGATGATGAATTTATAGGCGCGCAGGCAGGCTGCGCGCTGGTCCAGCACCGCGCCCTTGGGCCGTCCGGTGGTCCCGCTGGTGTAGCAGATGACGAAGGGCGCGCTGCCCTCGACGCCGGTGAGATCGGCAAGGCTGCAAGGATGCTTCGCGCGGGCCTCGCTGCAGAAGCTGTCGAGGCGCTGCCAACCGAGCGCGAGATCGGGCTTCAGCGCTTCCGCCTCGGCTTCATAGCGCGATCCGGCGAGCAGGAGCCGCGCATCGGAATTCTGGATCTGATAGCGCAGCTCCGGCACGCGCTGGCGATAATTGAGCGGCACGGCGATGGCGCCCAGGGCCGCGATCGCATAGAGGATCTCGAAGAAATCAATGCTGTCGACATCGAGCAACGCCACGCGGTCGCCGGGACGGATGCCCGACGCCGTCAGATGGTGCGACAGCGAGGCGACCTCGCCGGCAAAACCCTCGAAGCTCACGCTCCGCTCGGCCGCGATCAGGCAGGGCTTGGATCCGAACCGTCCGGCCGCGGCACGCACCAGCGCGGCCAGGCTGTCGCCATCGGGATGAAGCGTGGAGGGCAGGCGGTCCATGGTGGGGTGGCTCGGATCCGTCGATTACTCGAAGCGCGACTGGGCCCAGCGGATCGTCGAGGCGAAGCCGTCGCGTTTCACCCGCTGCTCCAGCTCTACCTTGAAAGGATCGGGCAGGAAGCAGAGCTCGACGAAGGCATCCTCACCCATGGCGATGGCGCTGCTGAAGCCCATGACCTCATAGCTGCGATTGACGGCGGCCTTGTTGAGCGCCCAGATCCCGGCGGGAAAGCCCTGCAGCTTGCGTGACCATTCGCGGACGCGGGCCTTCAACTGGCCCTGCTCGCAGAGTTCGTTGACGAGGCCGATGCGCTCGGCCCGCTCGGCGCTCATGAGCTCGCCCATCAGCAGCACCTCTTTGGCATGCCGGATGCCCATGACCCAGGGGCTGATGAGGAAGGGGGCGCTGGCGGCGATGCGAGCCTCGGGCTCGCCGAAGGTCGAGCTCTTGTCGGCCAGGACGAAATCGCAGGCCATGGCGAGCTCGAAACCGCCGCCGAGGCAATAGCCCTCGATCGCGGCGATGACCGGCTTCTTCGAATGCCAGACCTTCCAGCAGGCGGCGTTGCCGCGGCCGATATGGCGCCGGATCTCGTCGGGTCCGCCGCCCTCGAGCTCCTTCAGCGCTGCCGGCAGATCGTAGCCCGAGGAGAAATGAGGGCTCGTGCTGCCCAGTGCGATCACGCGCACCTCGTCGTCTTGTGCTGCCGCATCGAGCGCCTGGCCCAGCTCCGCCCATTGATGCTCGTCGAAAGCGTTCATCTTCCTGGCGCGGTCGAGGCGGATCCAGCGCAGGCCGTTCTCGTCCTCGATCTTCAACGTCGTGAAGGCGGTGGTCATGAGCGTGATCCCTCGATAAGGCCAATGGGCCGGGAAGCCAGCCTTGTGCTTTCCTCAGCCGGCGAGCAGTTGAATGGCTTTTCGTCGCCGCGGCAAGGGTGCCCGCGAAGCCATGAGGCGGGAGCTTCCGTCAGTCGCTCTGGGTCTGGCGCTGCACGACATGGACCGCGCCGGAGGAGATGGCGTCATCGACAAGCGAGGTGTCGGCGTCGCCCTCGGGCGTCGAGGTCGCCATCTCGACCGGCGGCAGCTGGGGTTTCGCGACCGGCAACGGGGCGAAGGAGCGGCGCGGCTGATCGAGAGCGCCCAAGGCATAGGCCTTGCCTTCGAACACATCGCGCTCAAGGAGCTCGACCGAGGCCAGCCAGTCGGCGGCGCGGCGGCATTCGGGGTCGCTGTCGCCGTCGCGGCAGACCTCGGCCACCTCACGCCCGCGATAGACCAGGGTCGCTTCCGGCAGCGGTCGGTAGAGGCGGTCGCCCGGCGTCCGCGCGAGATCGAACAGGGTCTTCTGCGAATTGCCGATGAGATCCATCACCAGCCGCGGCAGCTCGAACATCGGCACCGACCCGACCCGCAAGGGCCCGCGCTTGCCGTCGATGACGATCAGCGGCGTCGCATCGGAGACAGCGTACTGATCCGCGGTGAAATCGCCGAAGCGGTCGGCCAGCAGGCCCGATTCCACATAGCCGCCGAACTTGGCGCCCAAGGTCGGCAGATGGTCGCCGAAGGCAATGATGATGGCTTCCGGATCGGCGGCAGTGATGCGCTCGATCTCGTCGGCCAGCTCGTGCGACTTGTGCCGGATCACGCTGCCATAACGCTGGACCAGCTCGTTCGGCGATTGGGCGGTGAGCACGGCCGGGCGCTGTTCGCTCAGATCGTAGGACCAATGCCCGTAATAGGTCATGACATAGCTCAAGGTCGGACGATCGTCCCTCTCGCGATCGAGCCGCGTCGCGATCTGCCGATAGAGCGAACGGTCCGACAGGAAAGGGCCGGTGAGATCGTCGAGATCGAAATCCTTCACCGACCAGAAATTCTCGAAGCCGGCATGGCGATAGGCGTTCTGCCGGTTCCAGAAGCCGGGGCCGTTGGGGTGCGAGGCGACGGTGCGATAACCCAACTGCCCCAATACTTGCGGCAAGCAGGGCAGGTCATTGTCGAAGCCGCTCTCGAACTTCACGGTGAAATCATGGACCGGGAAGCCGCAGAGGAACTCGAACTCGGCATTGGCGGTCTGTCCGCCGAAGGCGGGACTGAGGGCGGTCGATTTGCCGGCCTGTTCCCACAAAGCCTCGAAGCGGGGATCGAAGGGCGGCTCGCTATAGCCGGCCTTCGTCAGCAGTGAGGGATCCCAGAAGCTCTCCAGCACCATCACATAGATGTTGCGCGGCTTGGCCGGGACCGCGAGGTTGCCGAACCAGGGTTGCTCCAGCCGCAGGGTCGCGGCGGCCAGCGCCTCGGCGCGGGTGGGACTCGGGTGATGGCTGGCGAGCTCGCGCGTGATCTCCTGCAGGCTGTGGAGGGCCGCCCCGCGCCAGACATAATTCTCGCGCTGGTCCCAGGTGGTGTTGCCGAAGCGCTCATCCATCGCCGCGACGATGGGAGCGGGCGCCAGCACCGGGATCGCGAAGAGGACGGCCAGTCCGGCCAGCCCGAGTTTGGCGGCGATGCCGCGCCAGGTGAGATTGGCGAGGACGAGGCCGCCCAGGATCGCGAGCGGGAGACAGAGGGCGAGCCAGCCCAGCGGCCCCAGCACCTCGATCAGCGCCGGAAAGGAATCGATATCGTCCGGCATCATCGGTCGACCCAGCAGCGCGATCTTCACCGGATTTCCGACCCATAAGGCCGTGACCAGCAAGGTCTGGATGATCAGGAAGACCCAGACCCGGCGCGAGGCCAGGAACAAAAGCCAGGAGGCCGCGAGCAGCAATCCGCCATCCCACAACATGCGGCTGCGCACGATGCGAATCTCGAACAGCCACTGCGCGAAGAAATCGGCGAGGAGATAGAGCAGCAGGGTGGAGACGGCCGGAATCGCCCAGCGCCAGCGCGTGAAATCAAGTCCGAAACCGGATATCGGGGAGGGGAATGGCATCCGGCGGCTCGGCGGTGCGTCGAATTGACTCTGAAATGAAACCTAACTGCAGCAACAAGTTCATAAAGCAGAGTTGGCCGGTGCGCCAGCCATCCGAAAGGAGGATGTTCCTGGCCTTGGCC
>NZ_JBOHKS010000145.1:0-3062 GCF_050729195.1 Hypericibacter sp. | reverse complement strand
GGGTGACACAGACGCGATGACGGCTGCGCTCGTGCGTGGCTTGATGTTGCAGAGACAAAAGGCTTGGGTTTCGTTGTAAGCGGGTCTGCTTCGTCGACAATTTTCGAGACGTTGACAGCCGAGACTTGCGAACAGAGAGCGACAACGATCGCGAGCAAAAACGGGACCCGTCATTTTCTGCCAGGACCAGGCGTGGCATTACCCCTCCCCCTACCCCCTCCCGCAAGGGGAGGGGGCGAGAATATTTCACTCCTGTTCGTGCAGCCCGCTTTCCGTTGCCAAGCTCTGCCCCGCCGGGCGAGCATGGCGGCGGGGACCGGGTGGTCGGGTTCGGCGACGGAAATCAGGGGAACTCGCATGCTCAAAGGCGTCCGACCGGTGATGCAGGTGCTGCTGGCGGTCGCCTTCATGGAGGCCGGCCTCGGTGTCCTGTCGCCCCTCATCAGCCTCGATCTGGCCCAGAAGAACGTCTCGACCAGCCTCATCGGTCTCGTCACCTCCGGCTACTTCACCGGATTCCTGCTGGGCACGCTGAGCTGCCATTGGGTCATCGACCGCGTCGGGCATATCCGCGCCTTCGCGGTCTTCGCGGCCGTCGCCGGCAACGCCACGCTGGGCCATATCATCTTCGATCAGACCTATGCCTGGATCGCGCTGCGGGCTCTCCTTGGTTATGCCTTTGCCGGCCAGTTCGTGGTGATCGAAAGCTGGCTCAACGACAAGGCGACCGACGACAATCGCGGCCGGATCTTTTCCTATTACATGGCGGTCTCATGGGCCGCGAGCGGCGTCAGCCCCCTCGCCCTCAATTTCCACGACCAGATCGGCTCGGTCGTCCTGTTCTGCATCATCGCCATGCTGTTCGGCACGGCCCTGATCCCGATGGCGCTCACCCGCGTCGGCAATCCCGAGATCGGCGACCGTGAGCATTTCGGCATCCGCAAGCTCTTGAGCATCTCGCCCACCGGTGTCGTGGTCTGTTTCGGTTCCGGCCTGCTCAATTCCGCCTATTACGGTCTCTTGCCCGCCTATGCCGAACGCGTCGGCTTGAGCACGGGCGAGCTTGCCATCCTCTTCAGCGCCTCCACCATCGCCGGCCTCATCATCCAGTTTCCGATCGGATTCCTCTCCGATCATTTCGGCCGACGGCCGTTGATGCTGGTGTCGCTGATCTCGGCCGCGGCCCTCGCGGCGCTGGTCGCTTCGCTCGACACGCCCGCCTTCCTCACGCTCCTGGTCGTCCTGTTCCTGCTGGATGGCGCCATCGCGCCGCTCTACGCCCTGGGCGTGGGCCAGACCAACGATTACACCGCCAAGCAGGATTTCGTCGCCGCCAGCGCCGGCCTGCTCTTCGCCTGGGGCCTCGGCTCCGCGATCGGCCCCACGGTCGCGGGCTTCGTCATGGGCTGGCTCGGACCATTCGGCCTGTTCTGGTTCATGGTCGGCGGACTTTCTCTGATTGCCACTTTCGTCACGCTGCGTATTCTGGTGCGGCGTGCGCTTTCTGCCCGCGAACAGAGCAATTACGTTGCCGTCCCGATGACCGCCGGCACCTATGGTGCCCCGGAACTCGATCCGCGTGCCGAGCCTCAGCATCATCCGCAAAAAATTCCAGACATGTGACATGGTCCAACATATCAACAGCTACTATGCCCGTACGGCGACGCCCGGAATCGACTACCCCGCCCTTGCCGGCAAGATCGAGACCGACATCTGCATCGTCGGCGGCGGCCTGGCGGGTCTCTCCGCGGGCTTGAGCCTCGCCGAGCGCGGCCGTTCGGTCGTTGTCGTCGAAGCCAACAAGGTCGGATGGGGCGCGTCAGGCCGCAATGGCGGCTTCGTCAGCCCGGGCTTTTCCGGGGGCGCCGAGAATGTTCTCAAGACCAGCGGCCTCAAGGATGCGCGGGCCCTGTGGGATCTGAGCCGTGACGCCGTGAAGCTCATCCGGAGCCGCATCGATCGCTACGCCATTCCAGCCCAGCCGGTCGATTCCGGCATGGTCGGCGGCTGGTGGCGCGACGATCCGGCCGAGGCCAAGGCGGAAATGAAATTCATGGCCGAGAACTTCGGCGTCGAGCTGGAATGGTGGCCGAAGGAGAAGCTGCGCCAGTTCCTGATCACGGATCGTTATCACGGCGGCCTTTATCGCAAGGAAGGCTTCCATTTCCATCCGCTGAATTATGCGCGCGGTGTCGCCAGGACCCTCGCCGAGAAAGGCGGGAAGCTGTTCGAGCAGTCGCGCGTCACCAGCCTGGAGCTCAAGGGCGCCGCAAAGCGCGTGCGGACGGAGGCCGGCGAGGTCGCCGCCAAGACCGTGCTGATCTGCTGCGGCGGCTACATCCGCGATCTCGAACCGCGCCTGACGCGCGCGCTGAAGCCGGTCGCGACCTATGTGATGGTGACGGAGCCGCTGGGCGAGCGGCTCAAGACCGCCATCAACTGCAATCACGCGATCTACGATTCCCGGTTCGACTTCGACTATTACCGGCCGCTGCCCGACACGCGCATCCTCTGGGGCGGCGGGGTCACCATGTTCGGCGAGGACCCGCCGCGCCTGGCACGTTGGCTGCGCAAGCGCATGCTCGCGGTCTATCCGCAGCTGGCCGACGTCAAGGTCGAGCTCGCCTGGGGCGGCCTCATGGGCTATCCGGCTCACAAGATGCCGCAGCTCGGCGAGATCGAGACCAATGTCTGGTACTGCATGGGCTATGGCGGCCATGGCATGGGCACCACCGCCATGACCGGCGAGCTGGTGGCGAACGCCATCGTCGAGGGCGACAAGCGCTGGCAGCTCTTACGGCCCTATGGCCTGCAATGGACCGGCGGCTTCCCCGGCACGGTCTATGGCCAGCTCGTTTACTGGCAGGCGCAGTTCAAGGACTGGATCAGGGGCTGATCTGACCGGCGCAAATTGGCGATATGGCGCCGACAGGCAGGTCGCGATTTCCGTTATTGGAAGAAGAGCGGACCCAGCGTGGACCAGCCGCTGCGGCCGAGTTTGACCCAAAGCGGACACTCCGTGCGTGCCGCGCTTGCAGAGAAGTCAGCGCGCGCATTGCGCG
>NZ_JBOHKS010000144.1:0-8439 GCF_050729195.1 Hypericibacter sp. | reverse complement strand
GAACGCCGAATGCTTTCCGACTGAGATCACGAGTCAAAGCCCGATGAGCCGTACGCGAGAAGCCCTGTCGACCCCGGCGAGCCCGATCCTGCCGGGCTTCAAGATGCCCTCCGTCTCGGCGCTGATCCTGCGCGCGCCCGACGCGAATGCCGGCTTGCGCGAGGCGCTCGGCGTCGATCAGGCCCCGCGGCGGCGGCGCTTGTGGGAACTGAGCGGCTATCTCCATTGCTCGATCATCGGCACCTGCCTCTCGACGGCGGAGCTGCGCCAGACCCTGATCAAGGCGCAGATGATCCCGACCTCGACCGCGACCGATCACGACCTGCATGGCGAGGCGGTCCGGGCTGCCGGCCGGCATGACGCGCCAGCAAAGGCGCTGCACAAGGCGCTCGATCGCCGCCACGGCCTCAGCATCAAGCGCTTCACCCGCGCCAAGAGCGAGGACGAGGTCCGCCGGCTGTGGGAACAGGCGGTGGAACAAGGCGAGATCCCGGGCGCCTATTGGGCGGCCCTCACCCACCCCCAGGCGAACGACGCGCTGATCCGCAGGGTCTTCGGCGACGTGCATATGCTGTCGCATCTGGTGGGCGCCGCGAACCGCGCCGACATCCGCCGGCTGCGCCAGCTGGAGGCCGACAACGCCGAGCTCCAGGCCAAGACCGCGCGGCAGCAGGAACAGCTCCGTGACGGCATCTCGTCACGCGATGGCGAGATCCGGACTCTGCGCCAGTTGCTGGCAGACGCCCTGAGCCAGGCGCCGGCCGATGCATCGGAGGAAGCCTCACCGGATGTCGCCTCGGAGCAGGCGACGCTCACGCGGATGATCGCGGATCTGGAGCGCCGCTTGGCGGCCGAGACGCGGCGGCGCGAACGGACCGAGGAAAAGCTCGCAGCCGTAGAAGCATCGCTGGATGAGGCGACGACAGCCCTTACCAGGCTCGAGCGAAGCGACCGCGCCTTGCGCGACGAGATCGAGGCGACCGAGGCGGCACTGGCGGCCGCGCAAGGCCAGGATTCATCCCGCCGGGAGCCGATCGATCTCGGCGGCCGGTCCGTTCTTTATGTGGGCGGCCGCGCCGGCCAGACGCCGCATTTCCGGCTCGCCGCCGAACAATGCCATGCCAGCCTGCTGCATCACGATGGCGGGATCGAAGACCATATGACCTTGCTGGCGGGGCTGATCAGCCGCGCCGACCTGGTCATGTTCCCGGTCGACTGCATCAGCCATGGCGCGGTCGCGACGATCAAGCGCCTCTGCCGCCATGCGGCGAAGCCCTATCTGCCGCTGCGCAGCGCAAGCTTGGCCTCTTTCATCGCGGGCCTGCGCCGCGACATGACGGAAGAAGCCATCGCCGCGCGGGCTTGATCGGGAGGTCGCCGCCCGTCCCGGGCGAAGGCGCTATTCGCGGAAGATCATCACATCGGTCGACTTGATCACGGCGAGGACCTTGTCTCCTTTCTTGAGGGCGAGATCCTCGGCGCTGTCGACGAAGATCGCCGAGGTCACGATGTTGCCGCCGCCGATATCGACGGTGACCTGGGCCATCACGGCGCCCTTCTTGATCTGGGTGACGGTGCCGGCGAAGCGATTGCGTGCGCTCATTTTCATGACGAATTTCCCTTTCAGCGGGGTTGCAGGAGCTGATCCAGTTCCGTTTCGGTCAGGTCGCGACGATAAAAATCATGAAAGAACGAGCGCGTCGCCGCTCGCAGATCGCCGGTGAAATGTTCCGGGTCGAGCGCCTGCTCGACCCAGAGCAGGCCCAGCAGGCGATTCACCGAGGGCGGTTCGTCGATCCAGCCGAAGGGCAGTTTCGGCGCCAACAGGACGTGATGATCCGCCACGGCCGCGAGTTGCGCGAAGGCGGGATCGGTCCGCAGTTGCGTCGCGAAGCCTTCGCTCATCGTCAGGACGACCGCCGGATTCCAGGCCTGCAATTGCGCGCGATCGATATCCCCCTTGGGCTTGTCGGCGGGCACGACATTGCCCAGCCCGAGCAGGGGCAGTGGCTCGGCGCTGATCGCGCTGGGCCCCACCGCCGTGAGCCCCTCCTCGCCGCGCCCATAGTAGGCGCTGGGGCGCGAGGCCGATCCCGATGCCGTCAGGGCGGCGCGGGCCTCGGTCAGGATCCGGCCCGCTTCATCGGCGAGCGCAGCGGCCGTTGCCTCCGTCCCCGTGATCTGTCCCAACAGGCGATAGAGCTCGGGCGTCCGGTCCAACCGGCCGTCCAGCAGGATATAGGGCACACCGGTGGCGGCCTGGACTTTATCGGCCAGATCGCGATAGCGCGGCGACACCGTGCCGATATCGACGATCAGATCGGGATGCAGCTTCTGGATGAGGCCGGTATCGATGTCGTCGCCATGGGTCAGCGCCCCCAGCTCCGGCAGCTGCGCTGCGGCGGGGTCGAGCAGCGCCAGGGCCTCGGCCGGCGGCTTATGCGCCCAGCCGAGGAGTTTCTTGGGCGCCAGGGTATAAAGGACCAGGGCGGCCGGCGGCCCCGCCGGCATGATATGCTCGACCTGGTCGGGGATGACGACCTGGCGCCCGGCCGCGTCCGTGATCGTGCGCGCATGGGTGGGGCTGCCCGCCATGAGCAGGATCAGTGCCAGGACCAGGGCGATGGGAGCGCGGCGCGGCAGGAGGAGGGTCGTCATCGGCGCCTTTGGCGAACTGCGGTATGTTCAGGGAACTATAACGTCCGAGGCCCAGCGCGCGAAGATGGCATCGACCTACACCGCGATCGATCCCAACGCCTATGAGCGGCTGATGGGCCGCTGGAGCCGTCGGCTTGCCGAGGCGTTTCTTGACCATGTGAGCCTGGAACCCGACGAAAAGATGCTCGATGTCGGCTGCGGCACGGGGAGCCTCACCACGGCGCTTGCGGAACGCCTCGAGCCGCGCTCCGTCACGGGGATCGACATTGCATTTCCCTTTGTCCAATTTGCAGCCCAGCAGCGCAGCGATCGCCTTCGGTTTCTCGTCGGCGATGCCTGCGCCCTGCCCTTTGCCGAAGCGAGCTTCGATCGCACTTTGTCCCTGCTGGCATTGAATTTCGTGTCGAAGCCAGCCCTGGCGCTGGCCGAGATACATCGCGTCACGCGGCCCGGCGGGCGGGTCGGCGTCGCGGTGTGGGATTTTGCGGGCGGCCTCGTCTATCAGCGCATCTTCTGGGATACCGCCGCGGCCCTCGATCCCGCGGGCGCTCGCGGGCGGGCGAAGCAATATTCGGCGCCGCTGCTGGCCAAAGGCGCGCTCGAGGAGGCCCTTCTTGCCGCAGGGTTTCGCGATGTCCATGGCAGTAGCATGACAATCCGCATGGACTATGCGGATTTCGCCGATTACTGGGAGCCGATTGCCGCAGCCACCGGCCCGGTCGGCGATTATGTCCGCGCCGCAACGCCGGTGCTTCTGGCCGAGATCGAGGCCAAAACCCGCGACGCCTATCTCTCGGGCCTTCCCGACGGCCCGCGCTCGATGGCCGCCACCGCCTGGGTTGCGACCGGCCGGCGTTGACGCGACAGGGGCCCCAGCTTGCCAGCCGGTTCGCTCCGGCGTTATGTTTAAATGGCTATAACGTCGACGGCAGAGCCGCCCGTTTTCCGGCCGCCGGAGCGGCCGAACCCTCGCAAAGGAGGCGACGATGGACCCGAAGAAAACAGCCGTGGTTCTGATCGAGTATCAGAACGATTTCACGAGCGAAGGGGGGACGCTGCATCAGGCGGTGAAGCCGGTGATGGACAGCACCAACATGCTGGCCAACAGCATCGACACCGTCGAAAGAGCGCGCGCGATGGGTGCCACCATCATCTTCGCGCCGATCACCTTCACCGACGATTATCACGAGCTCAGCCCGACGCCCTACGGGATCCTCAAGGGCGTAGTCGATTCCAGATCCTTCCGCAAGGGAAGCTGGGGTGCGGAGATCGTCGATGCGATGAAGCCGCGTGAGGAAGATATCGTGATCGAAGGCAAGCGCGGGCTGTGCGGCTTCGCCAGCACCAATCTCGACTTCATCCTGCGCAGCCGGGGCATCACCAACATCGCGCTGGGCGGGTTCCTCACCAATTGCTGCGTCGAATCCACCATGCGGACCGGCTATGAGAAGGGTTACAACGTCGTCACCCTGACCGATTGCACGGCAGCCCTCAGCGCCGAGGAGCAGCGCCTCGCGGTCGAGAAGAACTATCCGATGTTCTCGCGGCCCCTCACCCACAAGGAATTCCTCGGCGAGCTCGCCGGTTCAGCGGCGGCGGGCGGCAAATCGCGAGGCTACGAAGCGGCCTGACGACCGACAAGCCGAGCCGAAGACCGCCTGGGCCTTTCGATAAGCGTCATGGGCGAGCTGAGCGCGGGGCCGTCATGCCTTGTGCCTCCCCTTTCAATTCGAACTCCACGCAACCAACGAAAGATGTGACATGTCCAATGAGCTGAAGTTCTACATCAACGGCGCCTGGGTGAGCCCGGTGAAGCCGGCCACCCTCGATGTCATCAATCCAGCGACGGAAGAGGCCTACACCAAGATCTCGGTCGGCTCGACCGCCGACGTGGACCGCGCGGTCGCGGCCGCCAAGGCCGCCTTCCCTGCCTTCTCGCAGACCACGAAGGCCGAGCGCCTCAAGCTGCTGCGGAAGATCCTCGGGATCTATAACGAGCGGTCGGAAGACATCGCGAAAGCCGTGTCCGACGAGATGGGGGCGCCGATGGCCTGGGCGCGCGAGGCGCAGGTCTGGGCCGGCCGCGTCCATCTGGAATCGACCATCAAGGCGCTCGAGGAGTTCGAGTTCGAGGAGCAGCGGGGCGGCACCCGCGTGGTCAAGGAAGCCATCGGCGTGGTGGCGCTGATCACGCCCTGGAACTGGCCGCTCAACCAGATCGTCTGCAAGGTGGCGCCCGCCCTCGCCGCCGGCTGCACCATGATCCTGAAACCCAGCGAGATCGCGCCCATCAGCGGCATCATCTTCTCCGAGATCGTGCATGCCGCGGGCGTCCCCGCCGGCGTCTACAACATGATCAGCGGCGACGGTCCGTCGGTCGGCCAGGTCATGGCCGGCCATCGCGATGTCGACATGGTGTCCTTCACCGGCTCGACCCGCGCGGGCATCATCGTGGCGAAGACCGCCGCCGACACCGTCAAGCGCGTCGCGCAGGAACTGGGCGGCAAGTCGCCCAACATCATCCTCCCCGATGCCGATTTCGAGACCGCGGTGCGCAAGGGAGTCGAAGCCTGCTTCAGCAACAGCGGCCAGTCCTGCGACGCGCCCACCCGCATGCTGGTGCCGCGCCAGCGCCATGACGAAGCGCTCGCGGTCGCGAAGAAGACCGCCGAGACGCAGAAGGTCGGCGACCCGAAGGTGGACGGCACCGTCCTGGGCCCCGTGGTCAGCGAGATCCAGTTCAACAAGATCCAGCGCCTGATCGAAGCCGGCATCAAGGAAGGGGCCACGCTCGTCACCGGCGGCACCGGCCGGCCGGAAGGCCTCAACCGGGGCTATTACGTCCGCCCGACCGTGTTCGGCAATGTGAAACCCGACATGACCATCGCGCGCGAAGAGATCTTCGGGCCGGTTCTCTCCATCCTCGCTTACGAGAACGAGGACCAGGCCGTCGAGATCGCCAACGATACGGTCTATGGCCTCGCCGCCTATGTGCAGTCGAAGGATCTGCCCCATGCCCGCAAGATCGCGCGGCGCCTGCGGGCCGGCCAGGTCAACATCAACTATCCCGACTGGGACACCTTCGCGCCCTTCGGCGGCTACAAGCAGTCGGGCAATGGCCGCGAATATGCCGATTGGGCCATCCACGACTTCCTCGAGGTGAAGGGCGTCATCGGCTACGGCGCCGCCTGAGCCCGCGCCGTGTTATCCCCTCTCCCGCTTCGCGGGGGAGGGCCAGGGAGGGGGCTGCTCGGTCATCGCGTCATCCCCCTTCCTAACCTTCCCCCGGAGGGGGAAGGGATAATATGAGGTCACCGCGCCCTCTTCTCGCCTCTCGAACCTATCAAGCCAAAAGGAATGCCATGTCCAACGCCCTGAAATTCTACATCAACGGCGCCTGGGTCGACCCGGTGAAGCCGGCAACGATCGACGTCATCAATCCGGCGACGGAAGAGGCCTATACCAAGATCTCCGCCGGCTCATCCGCCGACGTCGATCGCGCGGTGGCCGCGGCCCGGGCCGCCTTCCCCCCCTTCAGCCAGACCGGCAAGGCCGAGCGCCTCGCCATGCTGAACCGGATCCTGGAGAATTACCGCAAGCGCAAGGCCGACATCGCGCAAGCCGTCTCGGACGAGATGGGCGCGCCGATGGATTGGGCGCTCAACGCCCAGGCCGCCGCCGGCGAGATCCACCTCAAATCGACGATCAAGGCGCTCGAGGCGTTCGAGTTCGAGGAGCAGCGCGGCAACACCCGCGTGATGCGCGAAGGCATCGGCGTGGTCGGGTTGATCACGCCCTGGAACTGGCCGCTCAACCAGATCGTCTGCAAGGTGGCGCCGGCGCTGGCCGCCGGCTGCACCATGATCCTGAAGCCCAGCGAGATCGCACCGATCAGCGGCGTCATCTTCTCCGAGATCATGCATGCCTCGGGCATCCCGGCCGGCGTCTACAACATGATCAGCGGCGACGGGCCTTCGGTCGGCCAGGTCATGGCGGCCCATCCGGGCATCGACATGATGTCCTTCACCGGCTCGACGCGCGCCGGCATCATCGTCGCCAAGACGGCGGCCGACACGGTCAAGCGCGTCAGTCAGGAACTGGGCGGCAAATCGCCCAACATCATCCTGCCCGACGCCGATTTCGAGCTCGCCGTGCGCAGCGGCGTCGAGAGCTGCTTCAGCAACAGCGGCCAGTCCTGCAATGCACCCACCCGAATGCTGGTGCCGCGCGACCGCCATGACGAGGCGCTCGCCGTCGCGAAGAAGACCGCCGAGACGCAGAAGGTCGGCGATCCCAAGGCCCAGGGCACCGTGCTCGGACCCGTGGTCAGCGAGATCCAGTTCAAGAAGATCCAGGGCCTGATCGAGAGCGGCATCAAGGAAGGCGCCACGCTCGTGACCGGCGGCACCGGCCGGCCGGAGGGGCTCAATCGCGGCTATTACGTGCGCCCGACGGTGTTCGGGAATGTGCGGCCCGACATGACCATCGCGCGCGAGGAGATCTTCGGGCCGGTGCTGTCGATCATGCCCTATGACAATGAAGACCAGGCGGTCGAGATCGCCAACGACACGGTCTATGGGCTCTCGGCCAACATCGAATCCAAGAACCTCGATCACGCCCGCAAGGTCGCGCGTCGCCTGCGGGCCGGGCAGGTCAAGATCAACTATCCGGCCTGGGACACCTTCGCGCCCTTCGGCGGCTACAAGCAGTCGGGCAACGGCCGCGAATATGCCGACTGGGGCATCCACGACTTCCTCGAGGTGAAGGGCGTCATCGGCTACGGCGCCTGAGGCGAGGTGCCAGGTTATCCCCTCCCCCGCTTCGCGCTAGGCCGTCTACACATCTCTGGAAATTGATTCTGCATCAATGGCTTGCGTCCAACCCCAAGTAAGCCAATGCAGACGCGTTCTTCACGTGCGTCCCTTGAAATGACTCGTCTTTTCCCACCGATTTTTCTCTTCGATCGGCGCAGGGCGAAAATGTGTAGATGGCCTAGCCGCTTCGCGAGGGAGGGTGAGGGAGGGGGCTGCTCGGTCATCGCGTCATCCCCCTTCCTGACCTTCTCCCGGAGGGGAAGGGATTGGTTTCGAGACTCAATGCGCGTCGGCTGTCGGCGCCTTGGGCGGGGCGACCTTCCGCATGAGCGGCACCATCGCGGTCGCGATGACGAAGCAGACGAAAATGATCCAGACCGCGTCCGAGAAGGTCTGCACCTGCGCCTCGCGCCAGGTGAGCACCCAGAGCTGCTTGAAGGCCGCGGTCTGGCCGGCGACCGTATCGCCGCCCATCGCATCGCTGTAGATCGCCCCGACGCGCGTCATCAGCTCGGTCAGCGCCGTGTTGGTCGCGTTCAGATGATCCGCCAGCCGCAGGAAATGCAGGTTGGTGCGGTCGTTGAGGATGGTGGCGCAGGCGGCGATGCCGATGGCCCCGCCCAGATTGCGCGCCACAACACAATAACTCAGAATGATTCTATCGGCTGCTCACAGTCGAACAAAAGATCATCATCGTCAGCCAACGCGGTTTCGGTCCGATATTTGATGATCTCATCTGGCCCATTAGCAACCGTTTCCGTCTTCAAGACTGGGAAGTCTTTCACTATTGTTTCAGCGGTATCGCGCGCTCCGAAAAAACCTATGACTCTAAACTGGCGATTCCATTCTAGCGCCCACGACCAGCAAACTGCAGATGGATGCCTTCGAATAATTATCTTAAAGAAACTGTCAGCGCCAATCGCAAGGACACGCGGCTCCCATCCAACCACAGCTTTCATGAAAGCGT
>NZ_JBOHKS010000143.1:0-4089 GCF_050729195.1 Hypericibacter sp. | reverse complement strand
CTCCCCTTGCGGGAGGGGGTAGGGGGAGGGGGTAGGGGGAGGGGTTGCTTGCAAGATAAAACGCGGCGTCGCTCCTCGATCTCGTCCGAAGCTTGGAATCAGAGCGAAGCGATCAGACAAAAAGGGCCGCGGCAGGGAACCGCGGCCCTTTTCTTTAGTGCGCCCGGGCTTGGGAGACCGGACGTGCGCGCATTCTAAGGCGAAGGGTGGTTAATCGGAGGTTAACGCGCCCGCTAAAGCTCGGGAATCACGGCGAGAGTCGGAGCTTCGGAACCTCGCCTCAATGCGCCGTACCGCCGACCGTCATGGCATCGATCTTCAAGGTCGGCTGGCCGACGCCGACCGGCACGCCCTGGCCTTCCTTGCCGCAGGTGCCGATGCCGCCATCGAGCTTCAGGTCGTTGCCGATCATGCTGACCTTGTTCATCGAGTCCGGGCCGTTGCCGATGAGCGTGGCGCCCTTGACCGCGGGGCCGATCTGGCCGTTCTCGATCAGATAGGCCTCGGTGCAGGAGAAGACGAACTTGCCGGAGGTGATGTCGACCTGGCCGCCGCCGAAATTGACGGCATAGAGACCCTTCTTCACCGAGGCGAGGATCTCCTTCGGATCATGCTTGCCGGCCAGCATGTAGGTGTTGGTCATGCGCGGCATCGGGATATGGGCGAAGCTCTGGCGCCGGCCGTTGCCGGTCGGCTTCATGCCCATGAGCCGGGCATTCTGGCGATCCTGCATATAGCCTTTGAGGATGCCGTCCTCGATCAGCACGTTGTATTGCGAGGGCGTGCCTTCGTCGTCGATCGTGAGCGAGCCGCGGCGGTCCTGGATCGTGCCGTCATCGACGATGGTGACGCCGGGCGAGGCGACGCGCTGGCCCATCAGCCCGGCGAAGGTCGAGGTCTTCTTGCGATTGAAATCGCCCTCGAGCCCATGGCCCACGGCTTCATGCAGCATCACGCCGGGCCAGCCCGGCCCCAGCACGACTTCCATCTCGCCGGCGGGCGCCGGCACCGAGCCCAGATTGACCAGCGCCTGGCGCAGCGCCTCATCCACGCCGTCGCGCCAGCTCTGCTCCTTGATGAAGCGGCCATAGGCCTCGCGGCCGCCGGTGCCGAAGCTGCCGGTCTCCATGCGGTCGCCGTCGCCCACCACGACCGCGATGTTGAGGCGCACCAGCGGCCGGATATCGGCCAGGCGCTGCCCGTCGCCGCGGATGATCTGCACCGCCTGCCACACGCCCGTCATCGAGGCCATGACCTGGCGCACGCGCGGATCCTTGCTGCGCGCATAAGCATCGATCTCGGTCAGGAGCTTGACCTTGTCCTCGAACGGCACTTCGTTCAGCGGGTTCACGTCCGTATAGAGCGAGCGGTTGGTGCCTTTGGGCGGCAGGGCCAGGGTCCCGCCATGGCCGCGATGGACCGTCTTCACGGTTTCGCCGGCGCGCTTGATCGCGGCTTCGGAGAGCTCGCTCGCATGGGCATAGCCCGCACGCTCGTCGGCGATGGCACGCAGGCCGAAGCCCTGGGTGGTGTCGTAGGACGCGCTCTTGAGCCGGCCATCGTCGAAGGAGAGGGCTTCCGACTGGCTGTATTCGAGAAAGAGCTCGCCATCATCGGCGCCCTTGAGCGCGTCGGCGACGACGCCTTCGATGCGCTTCCGGTCGAGGCCGGTGCGGTGGAAAAAGAGCTCGTCGGTTTTGCTGAGGTCGGCCATGGCGGTCCTTCAGGACTCCTTCGGTGCTGCGGTCGGCAGGGTGTTGAGGGACTTGGCCCGCGCGAGGTTCGGGACGGCTAGAGCCCGAGTCGCGCGATCAAGTTTGCCGCACTCCCGCATATAGGGCGTCGAGGGGCTTCTGTCAGCCCGAGGCCCGGGCCCGCCGATGAACCCCCGGACAGGTTCGACACGCCGTCCGGAACGGCCTCGCGCGACAGAACGTCGCATTTCTGAAGCCCGACCGCAAAGGGGTCGCCAAGGCCCCGTAATCGCGCGCGTCCAAGCGCCGCAAACCGCCCCAAAGGCTTGAGAAGCCTCGGATAGGGGTGTAGTTTCCCCGCCTGCCAGCGCAAGGGATGGGCGGTCGCTGGAGGCCTTGGGACAACAGTCCTGGGGACCTCGAGGCGGGCCGCCCGGTGGAGAGGAAGGCGCCGGCCATAAGAGGAAATCTCGCAATGCGTCTTAAGGCTTTGACGATGCTCTGGGGAGCGTTCATCGCGCTCGTCACGCTGGCCCCCGCGGCCTATGCCGAGAACGGTCCCAAGGATTGGGAGATGAGCTTCCAGCCGGCGGTTTCGCCCATCGCGGAGCAGATCCACAGCTTCCATCACGCATTGCTCTTCGTGATCGCGGCCATCACGGCCTTCGTGATGATCCTGCTGCTGATCGTCATCGTCCGCTTCAATGCGCGGGCCAACCCGGTCCCCTCCAAGACTTCGCATAACACGCTGATCGAGGTGCTCTGGACGGTGATCCCGGTCATGATCCTGGTCGCGATCGCGATCCCCTCCTTCAAGCTGATCTATGCCGCCGACCGCACCGAGAACCCGGAGCTGACGATCAAGGCGATCGGGCATCAGTGGTACTGGTCCTACGAATATCCGGACAACGGCAACTTCACCTTCGACGCGCTGATGACGGCCGACAAGGACCTGAAGCCCGGCCAGCCGCGCCTGCTCGAGACCGACAACCACCTGGTGATCCCGGTCAACACCAAGGTCCGGATCCTGATCACCGCCTCGGACGTGATCCACTCCTTCGCGGTCCCCGCCTTCGGCCTGAAGCTCGACGGCGAGCCGGGCCGGGTGAACGAGACCTGGACCGAGGTCACCCAGGAGGGGACCTATTACGGCCAGTGCTCCGAGCTCTGCGGCACCAACCACGCCTTCATGCCGATCGCGGTCGATGTGGTGTCGAAGGAGAAATATCTGGAGTGGGTCGCCGAGGCCCAGAAGAAGTTCGCCCAGGCCGACGCACCCGCGATCGATGTCGCGGCTGCGGCGCCGGCGCCGGCTGCCAACTGAGTTGGCTCCGGCAACATTGAGAGAGAGGGTTTAGGACCATGAGCAGCGCCACTTCGCACCACGACGCCGACCACGGCCATCATCCGACCGGGCTCGCGCGCTACCTCTTCTCGACCAACCACAAGGATATCGGGACGATGTACCTGATATTCGCGGTGGTGGCCGGCCTGATCGGCGGCCTGGTCTCCGTGATCATGCGCCTCGAGCTGCAGGCTCCGGGCGTCCAGTACCTGTTGACCAATGGCGAGCCGGACGGCCATCTCTGGGCCACGCTGGTGACGGCCCACGGCCTCATCATGGTGTTCTTCGTGGTGATGCCGGCGATGATCGGCGGCTTCGGCAACTGGTTCGTGCCGCTCATGATCGGGGCCCCCGACATGGCCTTCCCGCGCATGAACAACATCAGCTTCTGGCTGCTGATCCCCTCCTTCGGCCTGCTGCTGAGCTCGGCCTTCGTGGGCGGTGCCGGCACCGGATGGACCATCTACCCGCCGCTCTCGAGCGCGCTCGGCCATCCCGGGCCCGCCGTCGACCTCGCGATCTTCTCGCTGCATCTGGCCGGCGCCTCCTCGATCCTCGGCGCTATCAACTTCATCACCACCATCTTCAACATGCGCGCGCCGGGCATGACCCTGCACAAGATGCCGCTGTTCGTCTGGTCGGTGCTGGTGACGGCCTTCCTGCTGCTGCTGTCGCTGCCGGTGCTCGGCGGCGCCATCACGATGCTGCTGACCGACCGCAATTTCGGCACCACCTTCTTCGACCCGGCCGGCGGCGGCGATCCGGTCCTGTTCCAGCATCTGTTCTGGTTCTTCGGTCACCCCGAGGTGTACATCCTGATCCTGCCGGGCTTCGGCATGGTCAGCCAGATCGTCTCGACCTTCTCGCGCAAACCGGTGTTCGGCTATCTCGGCATGGCCTACGCCATGGTCGCGATCGGCGTGGTCGGCTTCGTCGTCTGGGCGCACCACATGTTCCGCGTCGGCCTCGACGTCGATACCCGGGCCTATTTCACCGCAGCGACGATGGTGATCGCGGTCCCGACCGGCGTGAAGATCTTTTCCTGGATCG
>NZ_JBOHKS010000142.1:0-21991 GCF_050729195.1 Hypericibacter sp. | reverse complement strand
CGACTTCTATATCGAGCCCTATCTGCAGTTCGCCAGGACGCCAGACCGCGTGTGCCTGTGCGGCGCCCTGGCGGGCGAGATTCCGACCCTGCCGCCAGAGATGCGGATGCGGGTGGACCAGTTCTTCAAGACTCATCACGCCTGGCTGGCCGGAATCCTGGGGCCGCAACGTGAAATCCAGGATGTGATCGGTCGCCGGCCGCCAGAGGAAACGAATCCATGACAGAGAATCAGGTCGCTATCGTCGTCGGTGCCGGGCCAGGGCTTGGGGACGCCTTGGTCCACCGCTTTGCCGCGGCGGGCATGAAAGTTGCTGCCGTTTCTCGGAGAGGTGGGTCACGGGAGACGGGCGAGTATCGAGATCGGGTTCGCGGCTATGCGACCGACGCCACGGTTGGCGAGCAGGTTGCGGCGTTGTTCGCGAAAGTCGGTGCCGATCTCGGTCCGCCGGATCTGGTTGTGTTCAATGTCGGCACCTGGGATCGCGCGGGCATTCTCGACATCTCCGATGCCTTGTTCGAGCAGGCTTGGCGCACCGGCTGCTTCAGTGGTTTTCTTGTCGGCCGGGCCGCGGCTGCCTCCATGCTGCAGCGAGGCCGCGGCACTATCATCTTTACCGGCGCCACGGCTTCCGTCCGCGGCAGCGCGGGATTTGCCGCCTTTGCCGTCCCCAAGTTCGGCTTGCGCGCGCTCGCCCAGAGCATGGCGCGCGAGCTCGGGCCGAAAGGGATCCATGTCGCCCATGTCATCCTCGACGGCATGATCGACAATGAGGGGGCCGCGGACTCCGAAACAAGCTTGGGGCCCTCCGCCATCGCCGAAGCCTATTACGATCTCCATCGGCAACAGCGCAGCGCCTGGGCGCAGGAGATCGACCTGCGGCCGGCCGGCGAGAAATTCTGAGTGGCACCGGAACTCGGCTCGCAACGGGTAGAATCGTTCTCAGAACAGGAGCCGAGTCTTCCGGAACGCCGGGATGATCCAGCGCCAACCCCGCATGCGCCCGGCGCGGCCCTGGTTTGCGCAACCGTTCAGGGCCGGCTGCGGCTTCCTGGGCTAAATTTCCTGCCCTAGCGACGTCGCTCGAACCGCGGGATGGAGGGGAAGCCCATGAGCATCGGTTTCATCGGCCTCGGCAATATGGGGCAGCCCATGGCGCTGAACCTGGCCCGTGCCGGAACGCCGCTCATCGTCTGGACCCGCGCCGCCGACAAATGCGGGGCCCTGCGCGCTGCCGGCGCCCGGGTGGCGGCGAGCCCGGCCGAGGTCTTCGCCCAGGCGCGCATCGTGATCATGATGCTGGTCAATGGCGCCGCCATCGACGAGGTGCTCGGTCGCGGCACGCCGGCCTTCTCTGTCAATGTCGCCGATCACGTCATCGTCCATATGGGAACGACCGCGCCCGATTATTCGCGCGGGCTGGATGCCGAGATCAGGGCCGCGGGCGGCCGCTATGTCGAGGCGCCCGTGTCGGGCTCGCGCAAACCCGCAGAGGCAGGGCAGCTCGTGGCGATGCTGGCGGGCGACCCTGCGACCGTCGAAGAGGTGCGACCGCTGCTGAAGCCGATGTGCCATGAGACGGTCGTCTGCGGCGCGGTGCCAAGCGCCTTGCTCATGAAGCTCTCGGTCAACCTGTTCCTTCTGACCATGGTGACCGGTCTCGCGGAGGCGGCGCATTTCGCCGACCGGCAGGGCGTGAACATGCAGCAGTTCCTGGCGGTGCTCGATGCCGGGCCGATGGCGAGCGCCGTGTCGCGCGTGAAGGGCGCCAAGCTGGTGGCCCGCGATTTCTCCGTCCAGGCGGCGATCGCCGATGTGCTGATGAACAACCGGCTGGTGGCCGAAGCGGCGAGGGAGGCCAAGCTGGCCACGCCTCTGCTCGATGTCTGCCACGCGCTCTATGCCGAGACCCTGGCGCTGGGGCATGGTCAGGCCGACATGGCGGCCGTCGTTCGCGCGCTCGAAGCCCGCACCGATTCCGGCGTCAGATAGGCCGGGCGGCTCGCGCCCGGGATCGAGGCGCGGGCCAATCGCAAGTATTTAATGCGGCGCCACCTTGCGGTCGAGGAAGTCATGGATCATCGGCGCCATGACGTCGAGCTTGTCCTCGAGCGCGAAATGGCCGGTGTCGAGGAGATGGAGCTCGGCGTCCGGCAGGTCGCGGAGATAGGGGCTGGCGCCATCGGCTGGGAAGATCTTGTCGTTCTTGCCCCAGACGATCAGCGTCGGCGGCTTGTAGTCGCGGAAGAAGGCCTGGAACTTCGGATAGAGCGGCACATTCGTGCCGTAATCATGGAACAGGTCGAGTTGGATATCCTTGTTGCCGGGGCGGTCCAAGAGGGCCTGGTCGTGGACCCAGTTGTCCGGGTCGATGCGGGTGAGATCGCTCATGCCGTCGGTGTACTGGAACTTGGTCGTCTCCGGCGCCACCAGGAAGCTCAGCGCTTCGCGGTGCGCCGCCGACCCGTCCGCCCAGTAGGCCTTGATCGGATCCCAGAATTCCTTGAGCCCTTCCTCATAGGCGTTGCCATTCTGCACGATCAGGCCGCTGACGCGCTCGGGATGTTTCAGCGCCAGGCGGTAGCCGACCGGGGCGCCATAATCCATCACATACATCGCATAACGCTGGATCTTGAGCTGCTGCAGCAGCCCGTCCACCAGGTCGGCATAATGACCGAAGGTGTAGGCGAACTGGGTGTGATCGGGCATCGCGCTCTGTCCGAAGCCCGGATAGTCCGGCGCGATCACATGGTAGCGGTCGGCGAGGAGCGGGATCAGGTTGCGAAACATATGGGACGAGGTCGGAAAGCCGTGCAGCAGCAGCACGACCGGTCCGTCGGCGGGGCCGGCCTCGCGATAGAAGATGTCGACTCCATCCACCGCGACCGTGTGGTAGTGGGTCACGACAACGGCCTGCATCGCCGTTGCGGCTCGAGCCGGCGCGCCGCCGCATGCGACTGTGACGAGAACCATGGTGGCGAGGGCAGCGGCCCATCTGGCAGCGAAGACGGCGGTCAATATTTTCTGCATTGATCGATCCCCTGGGGCTGGGTTTTTCTGCGCCCGTCATGGCGCACGGTCTGTCGGCGGCGTGCTCGCCGACCTGCAGGAGGTCGACATATCGGTGGCGGGAGAAAGTGCGGCACCTCGGGGCGTGCCGACCCTCCCAGCACCGGTGATGTTCGGAACCCCAATCCTGCGACCGATCGCCGACGAGTTCTTGAAGGTCCATGCTGCGGCGCAGACCCGGCTGCTGCCGCTGGACCGTGAGGTCAATCTTGCCGATGAGGGCGTGGATGTGGCGCTTCGCATCGCCCCGCTGCCCGACTCCTCCCTGATCGCCCAGCGCATCGGCGAGGTCCAGCGCGCGCTCTGCGCCTCGCCGGCTTACATCACGCGCCATCCGCCGATCCGGAAGCCGGCCGATCTGGCCAGCCATGACTGCATCGCGATCGCGCCCAACAGCCCCAACGAGGTCTGGAGCTTTCCGCCAGTGCCGGGAAGCCCGATGCTCAGGACCGTTAGGGTGAAACCCCGCCTGATGGTGAACGCCGTGGACGGCGAAGGGGCGTGCGGATCCGCTCCTACAAGATCGATCGCGAAGTCCGGGAGGGGCGCTTGGTGGTGCTGTTGCCGGAGGACGAGCTGCCGCCAGTGCCGGTCCATCTCGTCGTGCCGGAAGGCCGCCTCACGATCGCCAAGATCAGGGCCTTCGTCAGCTTTGCCAGCGAAAGGCCCAAGACCGCGTTCGTCGAGATGGTCGCCCCTGGCCGTGAAGCGCGATTGAGGCGGGGACCTGAGCTCGGACGTTGCCGCGATCAGACGGCGACGTCGAGAAGCTGGCCCTTCTTCTTGGCGGCTTCTTCCATCTGCTGCTTGATCAGCTCTTTGATCTTGTCTTCGAGCTTCTGCCGGTCCGCCGGGGACATCGCGTTCACATCGTCCTCGGTCAGGCCCATGCCTTTGAGGATGTTGTCCCGCATGCGCTCTGCCGGCGACATCCTGGCATAGGCGAGGAACTCGGCCTCGACATCCTCCTTGGCGCCGCTGTCCGGTGCCGGATCCAGGGCGGGCGTGTTCGAGGCGGGCTTGGAATAAGTGGGGGTGGGCTGGCCGATGGAAGGAATGTTCATAAGGAAATCTCCGGTCCGTGGCGGATCTTCCTGCAAATTCCATGCCGCCAGCCTCGGCTCCTATTTGCTTTGAGTTCCGGCCATTGGCGCTCGGTTCTCGCGCGATAGGCAAGGATCGGGGAAATCTTTGCCGGGCAGGAACTTCCCGTGACCAGGAACTTCCCGTGACGACGACAGCGCTCTTCCGCTTCAGCCTCGGTCCTAACGCGCCGGCTCGCTGACGGGGGCGGGCATCTTCCTGGCCATCGCCGCAATGAGGCAGGCGATGAGGTTTGCCCCGACGCCGGCCAGGATCGGCAGGGTGTAGCTGTGGCTGAGGTCGAAGATGAAGCCGGCGGCGCTGGGGCCGATCAGTGTGCCGAAGGCGACGCTGGTGAAGAGGACGCCCATGATGCTGCTGATGCTGCGGCCGCCGAAGCAATCCATGACGACCGAGGGGAGAATCGCGACCCAGCCGCCATAGAGCACGCCATAGACGAAGGAAAAGAGGGCGAGCGACCAGAATCCGGTTGCGAAGACCCAGATGGTCAGGGCGAGGGCCATGCCGATGAAGAGCGCCAGAAGGAACGAGTAACGGCCGACCCGGTCGGCGAGGCCGCCGAGGAGGAACCGCCCCGCCGTGCTGCCGATGCCGATGATGCCGAGCAGAAAGGCCGCGGCCGACCGCTCGACCCCATGATCCAACGCGAAGGGCACGAGATGGACGAAGGGCATGAAGATGCCGAAGGAGCAGATCAGGCAAGCCGCATAGAGGCAGACGAATTGCCGGGTGCGCATCGCCTCGCCGAGCGTCATGCCCGAGGGGCGCTCCTTATGGGCGTCCGCTTTCGGGGGATCGCCGTCCGGAGCGAGCCCGCGATGGCGCGGATCGTCGGCGAAGAGGAGCGACATGCCGGCTCCCAGGAATGCGGCCAGCGCGCCGAGGACGAGATAGGCCTCCCGCCAGCCCAAGGCCTCCACGAGCTGCACGGCCAGCGCCGGCAGCACCAGCGTGCCGACGCCGATGCCGCTGACGGCGAGCCCGGAGGCGAAGCCGCGACGGCGCACGAACCAGCGCTGCACCGCGGCCACGGCAGGCACATAGGAGAAACCCACCCCAAGGCCGACTCCCAGGCCATAGGCCGCATAGACCTCGGTGATGGTCCGCGCCACGCTCGCGAGCGCCAGGCCCAGACCCACCAGGATCATGCCGGTGACGGCCATGCGGCGAGAGCCCCAGCGGTCGGCGAGCGGGCCGCTGACCACCCCCAACCCGAAATAGAGGAAGCCCGCCAGCGAGAAGACCAGCGAGACGGAGCCGCGCGAAGCCCCGAAATCCTGCTGCAGGGAATCGACGAAGGCGCTGAAGGTGTAGGCGCTGCCAAAGCCCAGGAACATGACGGTGAAGGCCGCCGCGACGACGAACCAGCCGTAGAAGATGCGGGCCTGCGGGACCGTCGGCGTCATGGGGGAGACCAAGCTGCGGCGATGGCGGGAGATGATGATCTAGCAGGCCGCGCCCGGCCGGGCCAGCGCCGACCCTTCCCGTGAGCGGATCGGAGCGCTTTCATTACAGCTGCCGGAGCCGCCCCGTGCTTCCCTGATTAAGCTGGTATATGGATTGCCAACGAAACGTCCCCGCCATTCAACCTGCCCCTTGGAGAATCGTCATGTCATTCCAGCAGTTGGTCAGCCCGTCGAACTGTGCCTTGACCCTCATCGACTTCCAGCCCGCGATGTTTCAGGGCGTGCAGAGCCACGACCGCAAGAGCATTGTCGACAATGTCCAGGTGCTGGCGCGCGCCGCCAAGGTCTTCCACGTACCGATCGTCATCAGCACGGTGGCCAAGGATAGCTTCTCGGGTCCGTTCCTGCCCGAGGTGACCGAGCGCGTCTATCCGGACTACAAGGTCATCGACCGGACCTCGATCAATTCCTGGCTCGATCCGAATTTCCGCAAGGCGGTCGAGGCAACCAAGCGCAAGCGCATCGTCGTCGCCGGCCTTTGGACCAGCGCTTGCGTCAATTTCCCGACCCTGGACATGCTCGCGGCCGGCTATGAGGTCCTTTTCGTCGCCGATGCCTGCGGCGATACCTCGCCCGAGGCCCATACGCTGGCGGTCCAGCGCATGATCCAGGCGGGCGCCACGCCGCTCAGCACCCTCCAGTTCCTGTTCGAGCTGCAGCAGGACTGGGCCCGCGCGGAAACTTACAATTCTGTCATGGAGATCCTGAAGGACCACACGGTCTATGGGATCCAGGTCCGCTTCTCGAAATGGGCGCTGGGCGAGCATGCCTCCGAGGGCAGTGCCGCCTGAGGGCGGGGCGGCCGCCTATGACCCGGTCGACCCCGGCGGCGGATGCCGCGGCGCGCAGCGACACGCCCGGCTTCGTCGCCCGCCTGCTCGACAATCCCGTGACGCTGCTGGTTGCGCGGGTCTGCATCACCCTGCCATTCCTCGCCGGCGGCCTGGCGAAGCTCATCGACTGGCAGGGCGGCGTTGCCGAGATGCAGCAGACGGGTCTCGAGCCCGCCTGGGCCTTCAATCTCGCGGTGTTGCTGGTGGAGCTGGGCGGCTCGGCCCTGATCATCCTCGACCGGAAGACATGGCTGGGTGCGGGCGCCCTCGGCGTCTTCACGTTGCTTGCCACCCTGATGGCGCATCGATTCTGGGAATTTACCGGGCCGGCGCGAAGCATGGAGATGAACAGCTTCCTCGAACATGCCACCATCTGCGCGGCCTTCATCTTCGTGGTGGTGGTCGGCTTGCGGCCGCGTGTGCGCGGGCGATGACAAGGATGGCAGGCAACAGGGCGTGCCTTATCAAGGAGCAATCGA
The DNA here is from genome assembly GCF_050729195.1 of Hypericibacter sp. Lineage (NCBI taxonomy): Bacteria > Pseudomonadati > Pseudomonadota > Alphaproteobacteria > Rhodospirillales > Dongiaceae > Hypericibacter > Hypericibacter sp. The sequence goes on along the minus strand of NZ_JBOHKS010000142.1, from coordinate 15,040 downwards.
TGCGTCTTCGGTCTTTCGGTTTCGCGGCGGCCCTCGGGGCCAGCCTGATCGTCCCATCGTTCTTGATGACGGCGGTTCCGACCGCCGCCCGAGCCGCCTCGGCGAACCCGGCCGTCGCTGTCGGCGCGCAGTATGACACCACTCACGTCTATGTGGCGCCGGAGGACTTCGATCGTTTCGTCGCCAGCCTGGTCGCGGTCTTCGGCGGCACGACCTCGAAACAGGGGGTCTTCACCGTCACGCCGACGCCCAGCAGCACGATGTCGCAGCTGGTTCTGACTCCTGCAGGAACCGTGTCGGTCTTCGGCTTCAAGACGCCGTTGCCGGCGCCCTTCGGCACCGAGCGGACCGGCTATCTGGTCACCGATCTCGATGCTGCCGTCGACGCCGCGCGCCAGGACGGCGCCGATGTGATCGTCGCGTCCTTCGACGACCCGATCGGGCGCGATGCGATCGTGCAATGGCCCGGTGGCGTCAACATGCAGCTCTATTGGCACACGACCGCGCCGTCCTACGCGCCGCTGGCAACCGTTCCGGAGAACCGGGTCTATGTCTCGGCGGATCGGGCCGATGCGTTCGTCCAGAGTTTCCTGGCCTTCTCCCATGGCAAGGTCCTGTCCGACGATGCGCATGCGCCTGGCATCGAGATCGGCCGTCCGTCCGACAGCTATCGGCGCGTCCGCCTCGAATCGACCTTCGGCAAGCTCACCGTCCTGGTGACCGACGGCCATCTTCCCTATCCCTATGGGCACGAGATGACCGGTTATGAAGTCGCCGATGTGGACGCAACGCTGGCCAAGGCCAGGGCGGCGGGCGTCACCGTGCTGGTCGAGCGCTACACCTCCGGCCAGCGCCATGCGGCGATGGTGCAATTCCCCGGTGGCTATATCGCCGAGATCCACGCCCCGGCCTCTCCCTAGACCGGTTTCGTCCGTTGACAAGGGGGGAGCAGGGGGACAGGCGCCGGTTGGAGTTCGCGAACGCGTGGGGTCGGAACCTGCTCGCGGCCTTGCTGCTTCTGTCGATATCGGGCCTCGCGCACGCCCAGGATATCGATACCGATGAGCCGCTCGCGGCGGCCCCGCCGCCCGCACATGCCACGCGGCCGGTCATCAAGAGCAACCGTTGGCAGGAGGATTGGTCGGTGCTGGCCGATCCGGCGCTGCGGACCGGGCCGCTGGACGGGTTCAAATACATCCCGATCTCGCCGACGGATCCACACAGCTACATTTCCTTCGGCCTGACCAACCGGGAACGCTTTGAATCCAATCACGCGCCGAATTTCGGGACCGGCGGCAGCAGCGGCGATTCCTATCTGCTGCAGCGTCTTCAGCTCCATGCCGACGTGCATTTCGACGCGAACTGGCGCTTCTTCGCCGAACTCGAGGATGTGCGTGCCTTCTGGAAGGACCAGATTTCGCCGGTCGATCAGAACATCCTGGATCTGCGTCTCGCTTTCCTCGAATACACCAATAATTTCGACGGCGACACCCTCAAGGCGCGGATCGGTCGCCAGGATTTCGCCTTCGATCTCCAGCGCTTCGTCTCGTCGCGCGACGGGCCGAACGTACGGCAATCCTTCGACGCCGTTTGGGCGGATTGGGAGACGGGCGACTGGCGCATTCTGGGCTTCATCAGCCATCCCGTGCAGTATCATGACGGTGAGCCGTTCGACGATACATCGAACGACAATTTCCGCTTCAGCACCCTGCGTGTGGAACGTCATGTGTTCGGGGGCAACGAGCTCTCCGCCTATTACGCTCTCTTCGAGCGCGATAACGCCCACTATCTCGACGCCGACGGCGATGAACATCGCAGCGTGCTGGATGTGCGTTTCGCCGGCAGCGCCGACAATGTCGATTGGGACCTCGAGGCGATGGGACAGGCCGGTACTGTCGGCTCGTCGGACATCCTGGCCTGGGGCGTGGGCGCGCGCGCGGGCTATACCTTCGCCGACATCGTCTGGAAGCCGCGGCTCGGGCTTCAGGCCGATGCCGCCTCGGGCGACGACAATCCCGGCGACGGCACGCTCGGCACCTTCAATCCGATGTTTCCGAACGGTTATTACTTCTCGCTCGCCGGCTATACCGGCTACACCAACCTGATCCATCTGAAGCCGTCGATCACGGTCAGTCCTATCGACAAGCTGACCGTGATGGCTGCGGTCGCTTTCCAATGGCGCGAGACCACCAACGATGCCGTCTATGTCCAGCCCAACAATCCCGTGAACGGGACAGCCGGCGAGGGCGGCGCCTGGACCGGCATGTATGAGCAGCTGCGGATCGATTACGGCTTCAACGCGAACCTCACGGGCGCGATCGAGGCCGTCCATTACGATGTGGGCAGCGCCATCCGCAACGCCGGCGGCCATGACAGCGACTATCTCGGCGTCGAGCTCAAATTCAGTTGGTAGAAACTTGCTCAATTTGAAGAGGATGACCGTAACAGTCGCTCGGCATGCTGGCGGGAACATGCAAACAATGCTGTGATGACGCCATGACCCGTTGGCTGATCGAACATGGAAACTTGCTCATGATGACGAATCCCTCCCGTCCGGCCGGCATTGTTCTCGCACTGGGCGAGGCACCGGTCTTCGCTGCCGGCGATCGCGTCAAGGTCTCGAAGCGCTTTCCCGTCGGCCACTACCGCGTGCCGCTCTATGTCCGCGGGAAATCGGCGGTCGTCGAGGCGGTGATGGAGCCGGCCAACCTCGACAATGAGGAGGAAGGCTTCGGGCGCAACGCCGGGTCGAAGCTTCACTATTACCGCGTCGCCATTCCGCTGACCGAGCTGTGGCAGGGCTATGCCGGCTCGTCCCGCGACAGCCTGCGCATCGAAATCTTCGAAACCTGGCTCGAAAGGATCTGAGCGATGTCCGCGCATGATCATGACCACGACCACGCGCCCATCCAGGCGGGAGATCAGCCGCCCGGCTATTACGAGATCATGGAAACGGCGGTTCGAGAGCTTCTCGTGGAAAAGGGGATGATCAAGGCCGGGGAGATCCGCCGGCAGGTCGAGGTGTTGGATTCCCGCAATCCGGCGCTCGGCGCCAAGGTGGTGGCGCGCGCCTGGGTCGATCCCGGTTTCCGCAAGCGCCTGCTGGCCAATGGGCGCGCGGGCTGCGAGGAGCTGGGCATCAGCTTCTATGACGACACGCAGTTGATCGTGCTCGAGAATACCGACAAGGTTCACAACCTCATCGTCTGCACCCTTTGCTCCTGTTATCCGCGCCCGGTGCTGGGCTTGCCGCCAGACTGGTACAAGGCGAAGCCCTATCGGGCCCGCGCCGTGATCGAGCCCAGAGCCGTGTTGGCCGAGTTCGGCACCCACATTCCCGAAGACGTCGAGATCCGTGTCAGCGATTCGACGGCAACGATCCGTTTTCTGGTACTCCCGAGACGGCCCAACGGCACCGAGGATTTCGGCGAGGAGCAGCTCGCGGCGCTGGTGACGCGCGACGCCATGATCGGCGTCGTGCCGGTCGAGCTTCCCGCAACCGGAGGAGCTCTCCAATGAGCGATACCGAAGCCCTCACCAAACGGCTCCCGAACGATATCGGCGGATTGCCGGCCGGGCCGGTCCAGCGGGTCGAGCACGAACTCGAACCGTGGGAGAAGCGCTGCCACGCGCTGGCCGACGTACTGGACTTCCACAAGATCATCAATACCGAGGAAAAGCGCCGCGGCGTCGAGGCGCTCGGTAGCGAGATGATCGGCAAGCTCACCTATTACGAACGCTGGATCGTCACTTTTGCCAACATCCTGTTTCAGAAGCAGCTGCTGACGCCGACGGAGCTGGCGCTGAAAATGGAGGAAGTGGCGGCAAGATCTTCCGCCGATCACGGGGTGTCGAAGGCCACCCCGTCGAAGGGCGCATGACAACGTCTGCCGGAGGCGAGTGCGGAGGGAGCGGAAATCATGGCCCCAGCCGGATTGATCACGATCGCGAGCCCGCTCAGCGCGGCTGAGACCATGAACAGGCTGATCGCCGAGGTGAAGGCGAAGGGCATGACCGTTTTCGCCCGGATCGATCATGCGGCCGGTGCCACCGCGGCCGGGCTGACCCTGAGGCCGACCGAGCTCTTGATTTTCGGCAACCCCAAGGGCGGCACACCCTCGATGCAGGCCGCCCAGACGATGGGAATCGACCTGCCGCTGAAGGCCCTCGTCTGGCAGGACGAGGCGGGGAAGACCTGGCTGTCCTACAACGATCCCGCCTGGCTCGCGCAACGGCATGGCATCGACGGCGCGCTGGAATCGACGATCTGCCTCATGGCGACGGCACTCCAGGCCATCACGGCAAAAGCGACCTCGGAGCCCTAGGGCGACGCGCCAGCGAGCGGCTCAGCCCCGGATCTCGACCGAGGGTGCGCCGGCTTCCACATGGCCGATGATGCGGGTGCGCGGATAACCGGCCCCGACAATCCGCTGCGTCATGGCCTCGGCCCGATCGGGAGCGCAGGCGATCAACAATCCGCCCGAGGTCTGCGGGTCGGTCAGAAGGTGACGCCGCCATTCGGGCAGGTCGGCGGGGAGGGTGACCACGTCGCTGTAACTCGCCCAGTTCCGCGACGAAGCCCCGGTGATGAAGCCCTGCTGGGCCAGTGATTGGGCTTCGGACAGGAAGGGAAGGACATCGGCGTGGATGACGAGGGCGAGCTTCGAACCGCGCGCCATCTCCAGCGCATGGCCGAGCAGGCCGAAACCGGTGACATCGGTCATCGCATGAACCGCGGTGTCCCCCGCCAGCTCCGCGCCCACGCGGTTGAGGAGCGTCGTCGACGCGATCATTTCCGTATAGGCCGCCGGGGAGAGCTCCCCTTTCTTGAACGCCGCCGAATAGATGCCGACGCCGAGCGCCTTGGTGAGGATCAGCGCATCGCCGGGCCTGGCGCTCGAATTGCGGCGGACCTCCTTCGGACGGCAGATGCCGATGACCGCCAACCCGTAGATCGGCTCCGGCGAATCGATCGAATGGCCGCCGGCGATCGGAATGCCGGCCTCCGCGCAAATCTGCGAGCCGCCCTTGAGAATCTCCCGCACCATCTCCGTCGAGACCTTGCCGATCGGCATGCCGAGGATGGCGAGGGCCATGATAGGCCGGCCGCCCATCGCATAGACGTCGGAGATGGCGTTGGTCGCGGCGATACGGCCGAAATCCAGCGGATCGTCGACCATCGGCATGAAGAAGTCGGTGGTGGCGATGATGCAGGTCTCGTTGTCGAGCTGCCATACCGCGGCATCGTCGCCGGTCTCGGTCCCGACGAGGAGCTCCCGATAGGGCTGGGCCGCCGGCTGATCGGCCAGGAGCTGCTGCAAGACGGAGGGCGCCAGCTTGCAGCCGCATCCCCCACCATGGGCCAGACTGGTAAGGCGAACGAGCGGAGCGTTCATGGTCTTTCCTTACAGGCCGGCCGCGAGCGGCGGGCCCTTCGAGCCTTTGTCGAACGGGCGATCAGGCGCCGAGCTCCGAGGCCTTGATGGTGTAGACGAACGTCGCCGGGTCGAGGCAGTCGCAACGGACGCCGGCGGATTCGGCCTGCGGGTACATGAGGAACGCCACCTTGGGGCCCTTGGCATCCGGCAGCGTGACGTCATGCGCGAAATTATAGGCCAGCCAATTGCCTTCCCAGCTGCCGAACAGGGCCGCGCGCACCGCGACGACCTTGACATCGTCGATCGCGAGATTGCCGGGCGGCTCCTCGAGGATGACCTTGCGCACGTCCGCCGCATCGACGGGGACCCAACCATAGCCCGTGAGATAGACCTCCGCGCGGCAGTGCTGCGACTTCGAGATGACCTCGGAACTGGCCCCCAGGCTCTTATAACCGAACCGGGAGGCCGCGACGCGAATACCGTAGATGTCGCGCGCCGGCAGGCCCGACGCCCGCGCGAGCCCGACGAACAAGGCATTCAGATCGGCACATTTGCCACCGAGATTGCCCGTCTGCAGCATGGAGGCAATGTCGCCGACGCCGCAGCCCCGGACCTTGGGATCGCGGAAGGTGTTCTCCACGATCCATTCATAGATCGCGCGTGCCTTCTCGACCTCGCCATTGGCATTCGCCGTGATCTTGTCCGCCGTCTCCTTGACGATTCCATCGGTTGGAATGAGCGCGGTCGGGGCAAGATAGAGCGTGCGCTCGGCCTCGGTGAGCGGTGGGGCGCTGCCCGGTTGCGTGAAATCGATCGCGCGATCGCGCGTCGTGATCCGGCTGGTGATCTCGACGACCGGCGCCTTTTCGCCCTCGGCCCATTGCAGATGCAGCATCTGGGTCCCGTAGGTGGGATCGGTCAGCAACTGGACCGACCTGGCGTTGGTCTTCCAATCGCTGCCATCGGAACGGAACCATTCGGCTTCGTTGACGGAGGGCAGGGGAACCCAGGCCTGCACATCGCCCTCGGGCTGGGCGATTTCCAGCCGGGTGACGACCTGGAAACTGCGCCATGCGCCCGGAGCCGGGGCAAATGCGGCTTGGGCGAATGCGAGACGCGGGAAAGCCGCAATCGCCGACAGAGCGGCGCCGGCCTTCAGGAATTCACGCCGATTGGATGACATCGATTTCTCCTATGCGGGACCGGAATTTCGCTCGCGTGATCGTCTCCGGCGGTGGCACCCGACCCACGGAGGGCCCGAGCAACGTCGCCGACGGCGATCGCAGGACAGCCGTTGACACCACGCGGCGAACATACGCGCGAGGACAATTCGATCATTTCGTTTGAAAGCTTGGGTGCAGGGGTCCGGTGCGGCGCGGGTGGACATTGCCCGCCTTGCCACAATCCCAACTGCTCCTCTCCCACGCTTCGGGCGGGAGAGCGACCTGGAAGGCGGTTGCCCCGTAACACGGGAGCCGCTGGCTTAGGCACGGAACGCATTATGAAACCGCTATATCCGCTGTCAATCCCGACGAACGGATGACAGGATCGGTCGCGATGAAATTCGCGTGACACCGGCTCCGGCTGAGGCTGTTTGTTCTGGCCGTGCTGTGATTTGGACATCCCTGCCTGATAGTCGACGTTGATCTGACTCGACATCGCTCCGCGATATGATGGAATCTTGCCGATCGGGTGCTCCGGCCTTAATAAGCATCTGTCGGAACGGGCAGTTTCGCTACAGCAGGAGGTTGTGTTCATGAATGAAATCTCCATGAAATTGGACGTCTCGCGGCGCCTGTTCCTGAAGAGCGCCGGCGTCGGGATCGCAGGCACGACGCTCGGAGCGCTGGGCTTCGGCGAAGCCGAGGCGGCCTACGCCGAAACGGTTCGACCCTACAAGCTCGCCAACACCACCGAGACCCGCAACACCTGTCCTTACTGCTCGGTGGCCTGCGGCATCATCATGTATTCGAAGGGCGACCTGAAGAAGGGCGAGCAGGCCGACATCATCCATATCGAGGGTGATCCCGACCATCCGACCAATCGCGGCACGCTATGCCCGAAGGGCGCCGGGTTGCTCGATTTCGTTCATGCCGATACGCGTCTCAAATACCCGATGGTCCGCAAGCCGGGCGCGGACAAGTTCGAGCGGGTGTCGTGGGAAGATGCGCTCGATCGCATCGCACGGCTGATGAAGGACGATCGCGACAAGAATTTCATCGCCAGGAACAGCGACGGGACCACCGTCAACCGATGGCTCTCGACCGGGTTCCTGGCTGCTTCCGCGACCACCAACGAAACCGCGTTCCACACCTACAAGATCGTGCGCAGCGCGGGAATGTTGGTCTTCGATAACCAAGCCAGGGTCTGACACGGCCCTACGGTGTCCAGTTTGGGCCCGACATTTGGCCGTGGTGCGATGACCAATGCTTGGACTGATATCAAGAATACCGATCTGGCCGTCATCATGGGCGGCAACGCGGCCGAGGCGCATCCTTGCGGCTTCAAATGGGTCATCGAAGCGAAGGCGAACCGCGGCGCCAAGCTGATCGTGATCGACCCGCGTTTCACGCGCTCGGCGTCGGTGGCGGATTTCTACGCGCCGATCCGTCCGGGAACGGATATCGCCTTCTTGCTCGGCGTCATCAATCACTGCATGCAGAACGACAAGGTGCAGTGGGAGTATCTCAAGTCGTTCACCAATGCGACCTTCGTCATCAAGGAGGGCTTCGCCTATCAAGACGGCTTGTTCACCGGCTATGACGAGGAGAAGCGCGACTACGATCGGTCAACCTGGGACTACGAAATCGGCGAGGACGGCTATGCCGTCGTCGATGAAACCCTGCAGAATCCGCGCTGCGTGTGGAACCTGCTGAAGGAGCATGTCGCGGTCTATACGCCGGAGTTGGTAGAGCGCATCTGCGGCACGCCGAAGGAGAAGTTCCTCGAGGTCGCGCAGATGATGGGCGAGACCTCTGTGCCCGGCAAGGTGATGACCTCCATGTATGCGCTTGGCTGGACCCAGCATTCCAAGGGCGCCCAGAACATCCGTACCATGGCGATGCTGCAGCTGATCCTCGGCAATATCGGCCAGCGCGGCGGCGGCATGAATGCCTTGCGCGGTCACTCCAACATTCAGGGACTGACCGACCTCGGCTTGATGTCGGATCTGATCCCCGGCTACCTCACTCTGCCGAAAGACAAGGAAATCGATCTCGCGACCTACATGTCGACCCGGGCTTACAAGCCGCTGCGGCCGAACCAGACAAGCTATTACCAGAATTACAAGAAATTCTTCGTCAGCTTCCAGAAGGCGATGTGGGGACCCGCCGCGACGGCCGAGAACGATTTCGCCTATGACTATCTTCCGAAGCTGGATGTCTCCGGCTACGACATTCTTCGCGCCTTCGAACTGATGCATCAGGGCAAGATGAATGGATATTTCTGCCAGGGGTTCAATCCGCTGCTCGCGGTTTCGAACCGAGGAAAGGTGACGGAGGCGCTCTCGAAGCTGAAGTTCCTCGTCACCATGGATCCGCTCGACACCGAGACGTCGCGGTTCTGGGAGAATCACGGCGAGCATAACGACGTCGATACGGCAGGCATCCAGACCGAAGTCATCCAGCTGCCGTCGACATGTTTTGCCGAGGATGAGGGCTCTCTCACCAATTCTGGTCGCTGGCTGCAGTGGCACTGGAAGGGTGGCACGCCGCCAGGCGAGGCCAGGGGCGACATCTGGATCATGTCGCAGATCTATCAGCGGATGAAGGACCTTTACTTGAAGGAGGGTGGAGCCTTCCCCGATCCGATCGTCAATCTGCAATGGCCTTACAGCGATCCCCAGGACCCGAAGCCCGAGGAGATCGCCAAAGAGATCAACGGCTCCGTGGTGGAGACCGTTACCGATCCGGCCGATCCGACGAAGATCATTCTGGAGAAGGGCAAGCAGCTCGTCAGTTTCGCCGTCCTGCGCGATGACGGTACGACGGCCTCCGGCTGCTGGATTTACTCCGGCTGCTTCAATGAGGCGGGCAACAACATGGCTCGCCGCGACAACAACGACCCCGGCGACGCCGGGATCTTCCCGAACTGGACCTTCTCCTGGCCGGTCAACCGCCGAATCCTTTACAACCGGGCCTCGGCGGACCTGTCCGGCAAGGCGTGGGATCCGACCCGCAAGCTCATGGAATGGGACGGCGCCAAATGGACCGGCTATGACGTTCCCGATATCGCGCCAACGGCCAAGCCCTCCGAAGTCGGTCCCTTCATCATGAATGACGAAGGAATGGGGCGGCTGTTCGTCCGGCGGCTGATGCGCGATGGGCCGTTCCCGTCGCATTACGAGCCGTTCGAATCGCCCGTCACCAATCTGGTCGCCCCGAAGCTCCGCGGCAACCCCGCGGCCCGCGTCTTCCCGGGCGACCGAGCGCAGTTCGGTGATGCCAAGGATTTCCCCTACGCGGCGACTTCCTACCGGCTCACAGAGCATTTCCACTACTGGACCAAACATGCTCGGATCAACTCAATCCTTCAGCCCGAGTTCTTCGTTGAGATCTCGGAGCAGCTTGCCGAGGAAAAGGGAATCAAGTTGGGCGGCTGGGTCCGGGTCTGGTCGAACCGTGGTTCGGTCAAGGCCAAGGCGGTCGTCACCAAGCGTATCAAGCCGCTCATCTGCGACGGCAAGCCGGTGCATGTGGTCGGTATTCCACTCCACTGGGGCTTCATGGGCCATACCAAGAAAGGCTGGGGTCCCAACTCACTAACGCCAGTCGTGGGCGATGCCAACAGCGATACGCCCGAATTCAAGGCGTTCCTGGTGAATATCGAGCCCATCGACGAGCCGGTGGCATAGGAGAGCGCGATGGCATTGTTCGAATTCGAGCTCCCGCCGGCGCCGTCAGGGAACGTCCATTCTGACCTGAACGAAGGCGATTTCATCCGCCGATCGGCCTCCAGCGTGCCGCCGCCGACGCGCCAATTGACGCCGGTCGCCAAGCTGATCGACGTCTCGAAATGCATCGGTTGCAAGGCCTGCCAGTCGGCCTGCCTCGAATGGAACGATCTCCGCGACGAGGTCGGCATCAATCACGGCCTCTACGACAATCCGCTGGACCTGACGCCGGACAGCCTGACGGTGATGCGCTTCACCGAATGGGTGAATCCCGAAACCCAGAATCTGGAATGGCTGATCCGCAAGGATGGTTGCATGCATTGCGCCGATCCGGGCTGTCTCAAGGCCTGCCCGGCGCCCGGCGCGATCGTCCAGTATTCCAACGGCATCGTCGATTTCATCCACGAGAACTGCATCGGTTGCGGCTATTGCGTGAAGGGCTGTCCCTTCAACATCCCCCGCATATCGAAGGTCGATCACAAGGCCTACAAATGCACGCTCTGCTCCGATCGCGTTGCCGTCGGGCAAGGGCCGGCCTGCGCCCGTGCCTGCCCGACCCACGCGATCATCTTCGGCACCAAGGAGGAGATGAAGCAGCACGCCGAAGGCCGCATCGCGGACCTCAAATCGCGCGGCTACGCCAATGCCGGCCTCTATGATCCGCCCGGTGTGGGCGGCACGCATGTGATGTATGTGCTCCATCACGCCGACAAGCCGGAGATCTATGCCGGCCTGGCGAAGGAACCGCGGATCAGCCCGCTGGTCGAGATCTGGAAGGGCGCCAGCAAATATGCCGGGCTAGCCGTGATGGGGGGAATGGCCGCCTTCGGCCTCCTCCATTACCTCGTTTCCGGTCCCAACAAGGCCTCTGCCGAGGATGAACGCAACGCCGAGCGCCTGGCCGGGAGCGGCAAGCCATGACCGAGCAGAAACCGACATACGAAGCCGAACCGGGAGACGCCGTTCATCCGGGACATCCGGTGAAGGTCGATCGCTACACCCTGCCGGCCAGGATCAATCACTGGATCACGGCGGTCTGCCTCGTGCTGCTCGCCTTGTCGGGGCTCTCGATGTTCCATCCCAGCCTGTTCTTCCTGACCAACCTGTTCGGCGGCGGGCAGATCACGCGCGCCATCCATCCCTGGATCGGCGTGGTGCTGGTCTTCAGTTTCCTGGGGATGTTCCTGCGCTTCTGGAAGCTCAATCTGTGGAAACGCGACGATATCGTCTGGTTGTCGCGTCTGCGCGACGTCTTGATGAGTCATGAGGAAAAGTTACCGGAAGTCGGCAAATACAATGCCGGGCAGAAGGTGGTGTTCTGGTCGATGTCGCTCCTCATCGCGGTCCTGGTCACGACCGGAATCGTCATCTGGGAACGCTATTTCAGCGCCTACTTCTCGATACCGCAGCAGCGGATTGCCGTGCTGGTCCATTCCGCCATGGCCATTTTCGCCATCAGCGTCTGGATCGTTCATGTCTATGCCGCGATCTGGATTCGCGGCACCTTCAGCGCCATGATACGCGGACATGTCACTGGCGGCTGGGCCTGGCGGCATCACCGCAAATGGCTGAAGCAACTCGTTACCGGAAAACCGAAAGACCCCAACGCCGGCAAGACCGCCGCCGAATAGCGGGGGTCGAACAGCCTGGTCGCCACGTGGCCCGTGCGGTTCGTGAGGTGAAGTGATGGCAAAGACCGGCGCGCCGCGCCCTGATCCCACGGTCATTGGCGAAATGGCGAAGCCGCCTTTTGCGCGGCTTCCCGAGCTGAGCGATTTTTTCCTGCGACGTGCCCGACGTTTTCAGAGCCTGGCCGCCAACCATGATTTGAAGCCCTATCTGCTTTTCCTGGCGAACATCTGCGCCATTCAGCACGGAATCCAGGACCGCATCCCCGAGGTCCGGCTGCCCGCTCCAGAACGCGTGGCTCGCGCAAAAGCGCACAGTATGCCGCCGCTCGATCGGACCGGCTTCACGCCGGACGCTACCTTCGACGCGACCCTCGACCACCTGTTGGTGTCGGCCGCCACCTTCGAGATGCCCGAGGCCGCGAGGGCCGCGCTCCGCCATGTGACGAACGCCGATGCGGCCGCCCGCGCCGGGATGGTCCGATCGGCACTTGAAGACTCCATCCCCATCGAAGCGATCGCGGAGCATCTGTTCGTCGTCGCCGCCCTCCAGCTCCATTTTGCGCGCCTCGCGGCGCAGCTCGACGCGAAGGACCTGGTCCCCGTCGGTGACGGGGTTTGTCCCGCCTGTGGCGGCCCGGTGGTTTCCTCGATCATCGTCGGCTGGATGGAAGCGCAGGGAACCCGCTTCTGTGCTTGCGCGCTCTGCGGGACGCTGTGGAACTATGTGCGCGTCAAATGCACGCTCTGCGCATCGACCAAGGGCATCTCCTACCGGGAGATCGAAGGCGGGGCGGGAACGATCATGGCCGAGGCCTGCGACTCCTGCCGCAGTTATGTGAAGATCCTGCAGCAGCATAAGGACCCGGCGCTCGATCCGGTGGCGGACGACGTGGCGTCCCTGGGTCTCGACCTGCTGATGCGCGAGACGGAGCTGCGGCGGGGCGGCATGAACCCGTTCCTGCTGGGTTATTGAGGGGCGGGCGATGACCAGCGACGTCGATGCCCTTCGCCGCCTCCCTTCGGTGGACGAGGTCCTGAAGACCGGAGCGATCGCCGCCGCCAAGGACCGCTACGGGCATGACGCGGCGGTCGCGGCGGTGCGTCAGGCCCTCGATGCGACGCGCACGGCCGTCCGTGCGGGGCACAGCGCCGGGACGGGGCCGGAGGATGTGGCCGCCGCCGCCTTGGCGCACCTCGATCGCGAGGCTCGGCCCAAGGTGCGCGCGGTTTTCAATCTCACCGGCACGGTGCTGCACACCAATCTGGGCCGGGCGGTCCTCGCCGAAGCGGCCATCGAGGCCGCGGTCACCGCCATGCGCCGGGCGATCGCGCTCGAGTTCGATCTCGGCACCGGCCGGCGCGGCGAGCGCGACGGATTGATCCGCGACCTGCTCTGCGGTTTGACGGGAGCGGAGGATGCGACCGTCGTCAACAACAACGCAGCCGCCGTGTTGATCACGCTCAACACGCTCGCCAAGGGGCGCGAGGCGATCGTGTCGCGCGGCGAGCTGATCGAGATCGGCGGCGCTTTCCGAATGCCCGACATCATGGCGCGGGCCGGCGCCAAGCTCGTCGAGGTCGGGACCACCAACCGGACGCATCGCAAGGATTACGCCGAGGCGCTGCGGGAGAAGACCGGGCTCATCCTCAAGGTTCATACCTCCAACTACCGGATCGAGGGCTTCGTCGCCGAGGTGCCGGCGTGCGGCCTGGCCGGGCTTGCGCGCGAGCATGGCGTGCCGCTGGTCAACGATCTGGGCTCGGGGACGCTGGTCGATCTCGCCCGCTATGGCCTGGTCCATGAGCCGACCGTCGCCGAGGCGATCGCCGACGGTGCCGATCTCGTGACCTTCTCCGGCGACAAGCTGCTGGGTGGCCCGCAGGCCGGCTTCATCCTGGGTCGCAAGGAGCTGATCGCGAAGATCAACCGCAATCCGATGAAGCGTGCCCTTCGGGTGGACAAGATCCGGTTGGCCGCGATCGAGGCGACGCTGCGCCTCTATAAGGATCCCGACCGCATCGCCGACCGGTTGCCGACACTGCGCCAGTTGACGCGGCCGAAGGCCGACATCCTCGCCCTGGCGCAGCGTCTGAGCCCGACCGTCGCCGGGGCCGTCGGGGCTGCGTTCGCCGTCGAGGTCATCGATTGCTCCAGCCAGATCGGCTCGGGTGCCTTGCCGCTCGAATCCGTTCCCAGCGCCGGCCTCGCGATCCGCCCGACCGCGGCCCGCGGCAGCGGGCGTCTGCTGGCGGCGCTCGCCTCGGCCTTGCGCGCGTTGCCGACGCCGGTGATCGGACGCATCGACGACCAGGCGCTCATTCTCGATCTGCGTTGCCTCGAGGACGAACCGGCCTTCACAGCCAATCTCGCGAGCCTTCGGGGAACCGTCGATGAACCGGCCTGATCGTCGCGAGCCTCCGCCATCGCCGGAGGCCGAAGTGGCTGCGCAAATGGCGGCTGCCTATGAGGCCGCGGATCGCCAGGATTATGCAACCGCGCTGGCCATCTGGGGACCGCTGGCCCATGCCGGCGTCGCCCGCGCTCAGAACAATATCGGGGCCTGCTTCGCGGAGGGTCTGTCCGTCGATCGCGACCCGGCTCTCGCGCAGCGCTGGCTGACATTGGCGGCGGATGCCGGCGATATGATCGGGCAACGCAATCTCGCGGCCCTCTATTTCCGGGGCGAAGGCATCGAGCAGGATTATGCGCGCGCTGCCGAGCTCTACCGGGTGGCCGCGGAGCAGGGCGACGGTCCGGCGCAGGACATGCTGAGCTGGATGCAGCTGGAGGGGGAGTGCATTCCGCGCGACATCGGGGAGGCGCAACGCTGGGCGCGGGCGGCGGCCGAACAGGGAATCGCGCCGGCCATGACGCGCATGGGCATGCTCTATCACAATGCGCTGGGCGTGGATCGGGATCCGATCGAGGCGGCGCGCTGGTGGCGGCGCGGCGCCGAGCGGGGCGACGCCGACGGGCAAGCCATGCTCGGTGCGGCCCTCGCGCTGGGTTCCGGCGTTCCCCGCGATCCGGTCGCCGCGCTCGCCTGGTTGCTGCGGGGGCAAGCCGGCGGCAGCACGCTGGCGGCACCCTTCCTGGGCACGACTCGGGCGGCCCTCGATGCCGACGGTCTCGCCGAAGC
>NZ_JBOHKS010000141.1:0-8113 GCF_050729195.1 Hypericibacter sp. | reverse complement strand
CGGCTGGCCTGAAAGCCAGCCGCGGGGTCTTGCGATGAGGAGCAAGGGTCATCGCTGGCTTTCTACTCAAACGCGTTTTGCTGTCATTGGTCACGCTCTGGGTCTTGAGCGTGATCGTCTTCGCGGGCTCGCAGCTGCTGCCGGGGAATGTCGGGCGGGCGATGCTGGGGCCGCTCGCCGACAAGCGCGCCGTCGATAATCTCAATCACGAACTGGGCGTCGATCGCCCGGTGCTGGTCCAGTATGGCGACTGGATCGTTCATTTCGTGCAGGGCGATATGGGCCAGTCCTATACCCTGCGCCATCCGGTGACCGGCTTCGTTGTCGATGCGATCAAGAACTCGCTGAAGCTGGCGATGGTCGCCTTCGTGCTGGTCGTGCCGTTGAGCATCTTTGGCGGCGTCTGGGCGGCGCTTCATGTCGGAAGACCCATCGACCGCATCATCACCATCTTCGGCCTGTCGTCGACGGTGCTGCCGGAGTTCGTCTCGGGCATTGTGCTGATCTTGATCTTCGCCGTCTGGCTGCAATGGTTGCCGATCTCGGCGAGCTGGCCTGACGGCGCGGGTTTCTTCGAGCAGATCTATTATCTGATCCTGCCTTCGATCCCGCTGGTGCTGGTGCTGTTCGGCTATATTGCGCGCATGGCGCGGGCCGGCACGGTCGAGGCGCTCGATTCCGACTATACCCGGACCGCGGTGCTGAAGGGCCTGCCCTTCCCGGTGGTGATCTGGCGCCATGTGCTGCGCAACGCGCTGCTGCCGACCATCACCGTCATCGCCACCCAGACCGGCTATCTGATCGGCGGCCTCGTGGTGGTCGAGACGCTGTTCCATTACCAGGGCATCGGCGGGCTGATCTACACCGCCGCCAAGAGCAAGGATTTCCCGATGCTCCAGGCGGGCGTGCTCTCGGTCGGTATCGTCTATATGGTGGCGACGCTCACCGCCGACATTCTCTATTCGGTGCTCAATCCGCGGATCCGCTATGGGAGCCAGGGGTGAGCGCCACCGCGACAGGCTCCGGCACAGCACCCCCCGTATCCACCCGGCTCAAAGAATGGGGCGAGACGCTGGGGCTGCTGCTGCGCTCGCCGACCTTCCTCGCCGGCGCCCTGATTGTCGGCTTCTGGGTCTTCTGCGCGATCTTCGGCGAACTGATCGTGCCCTACGATCCGCTCGAGACCGACCTGCTGGCGGTGCTGGAGCCGCCTTCGGCCGATCACTGGTTCGGCGCCGATCAGCTGGGCCGCGACGTGTTCTCGCGCGTCATCGTGGGATCGCGCGACATCCTGACGATCGCGCCGCTGGCGACGCTTCTGAGCACGATCATGGGCACACTGCTGGGGCTCGTGACCGGCTATTTCCGCGGGCTGGTCGACGATGTGCTGAGCCGCATCATCGATGCGCTGCTGTCGCTGCCGACCGTCCTGATCGGCCTCGTCGCGCTCACCTCGCTGGGCACATCGAACACCACGGTGGTGTTCGTGATCGCCTTCGGCTTCGCGCCGATCATCGCCCGCACCGTGCGCTCGAGCGTGCTGGTCGAGCGCGAGCTCGATTACGTGGCGGCCGCGCGCCTGCGGCGCGAGAGCAGCCTCTACATCATGCTGGCGGAGATCCTGCCCAATATCCTCCCGCCCATCCTGGTCGAGTTCAACGTCCGGCTCGGCTACGCGATCTTCACCGTCGCGACCCTGAGCTTCATGGGCTTCGGCATCCAGCCGCCTTCGCCCGACTGGGGCCTCACCATCTCCGACAATTACGGGCTGGTGGGCGGCGGCTATTGGTGGACCGTGCTCTATGACGCCTTCGCCATCGCCTCGCTGGTGGTCGGCGTCAACCTGATCGCCGACGCCATCCAGGGAGTGGTGGATGGCTAGCCCCGCCACGGCCAGGGCGGCGGCGAAGCCCCTCGCCGGCCCCGACGCGCTCGAGGTCGAGAATCTCGACGTCGTCTATCAGGTGCGCGGGAAGGACCGCCAGGTCTTGAGCGGCTTGAGCTTCCGCATCGGTCGCGGCGAGGCCTATGGGCTGGTGGGCGAGTCCGGTTGCGGCAAATCGACGGCGGCCCTGGCCGCGGTGCGCTACCTGCCGCGCAACGGCCGGATCAGCGCCGGCCGGATCCATGTCGACGGGCGCGATCTCCTCGCCATGGGCTCCGGCGATCTGCGCAGCTTGCGCGCGAAGTCGGTCTCGATGGTCTATCAGGACCCCGGCCGCGCGCTCAATCCCTCGATCCGGGTCGGCAACCAGCTGGCCGAGGTGTTCGAGTTCGCCGGCCTGCCGCGCAAGGAATCGCTCGACCGCTCGGTCGCGATGCTGGAGCGCGTGCGCATCGTCGATCCGCGCCGCGTCATGGAGCGCTATCCGCATCAGCTCTCCGGCGGCATGCAGCAGCGCGTCTCGATCGCGATGGCGCTCGCCACCAACCCGGCGCTGCTGATCCTCGACGAGCCCACCACCGGCCTCGACGTCACGGTCGAGGCCGAGGTGCTCGATCTGGTCGAGCAGCTGCGCGGCGAGTTCAGCACCTCGATCCTCTTTATCAGCCATAATCTCGCGGTCGTCGCGCGCGTCTGCGAGCGCGTCGGCGTGCTCTATGCCGGCAAGCTGGTGGAGGAGGGGCCGACGCAATCGGTCTTCAACGATCCCCGCCATCCCTATTCGGTCGGTCTCCTGCGCTGCCTCCCGCGCCGCGGGCGGCGCAAGGATCACGGCCGGCTCGACACCATCCCGGGCTTCTTGCCCCTGCCCGGCAGCGTGCTGCAGGGTTGCATCTTCGCCGACCGTTGCGGACTCGCCGACGACCATTGCCGCACGGTGGAACCGGCCCTGATCGATCTCGGCGGCCGTGCCAGCCGCTGCCATTATCACGACCGCGCGCCCGATCTGCCCCGCGTCATGGCCGCGGACGCACCGGCCGCCGCGAAGCTGTCGGCCGGCGCCAAGCCGATCCTCGCCATCCGCAATCTCTCCAAGACCTTCGAGAGCGGCGGCCATAAGGTGGCGGCGCTGCGCGACGTCAATCTCGACCTGATGCCGGGCGAGACGCTGGGGCTGGTCGGCGAATCCGGCAGCGGCAAGACCACGCTCGCACGCCTGTTGCTGGGCCTGACCCCGCCCGACAAGGGCGGCAGCATCACACTCGACGGCGATGCATTGCCGGCAGCCCTGGTGGGACGCTCGAGCAAGCAAGTCAAGCAGCTCCAGATCGTGTTCCAGAATCCGGATTCGGCGCTCAACCGCTCGCACACCGTGCGCGGGCTGATCGGCCGCGCCATCACCAAGCTCGCAGGCATCCGCGGCGGCGATGTGGTGGTGCGCCTGCTCGAGCTCACCCGCGTGGTCCGGCTCGCCGACCGCTATCTCACGGCCAAGCCGCGCCAGCTCTCGGGCGGGCTAAAGCAGCGCGTCGCGATCGCGCGCGCCTTCGCCGGCGATCCGCGCGTCGTGGTCTGCGACGAGCCGACTTCGGCGCTCGACGTCTCGGTGCAGGCGGCGATCCTCAATCTGCTGGCGGATCTGCAGGCGATGCAGGGCGTCAGCTATGTCTTCATCTCGCACGATCTGGGCGTGGTACGTTATCTCGCCGACCGCATCGCGGTGCTCTATCTCGGCCGGCTCATGCAGGTGGGTACGGCAGAGCAGGTCTTTGCCGGCCCCTATCATCCCTATACCGAGGCGCTGCTCTCGGCGATCCCGACCCTCGATGGGCGTCAGCCCGAGCGCATCCGCCTGACCGGCGAGATCCCCAGCGCCATCAACCCGCCCAAGGGCTGCGTGTTTCACACCCGCTGCCCGCACAAGATCGGCGCCATCTGCGAGGCAGAGGAACCGCCCTTGACCGAGATCGGCCGCGACGATTTCGTTCGCTGTCATATCCCGGTCGCCGAGCTGCCGCGCGCCCAGCCCTCGGCCTGACAGACGGGTTCTCGCGGGCCTCGATACGAACAGGCCGCTCTGCTATTCTTGTTCCTTTCGGGTCGCCCGGTGCCGTCGCATCGCCGTTCCGATGGATGCGCTGGATCCTCTCATGCCGCAACAGGGAAGCCCGCGCCATGAATGCGTCAGTTCCGTTGAATGAAACTGCCAGGCTGGATGCCTTGCGGTCTTACGCCATTCTCGATACCGCCCCCGAGCTCGCCTATGACGAGATCACCGGGTTGGCGGCGCAGATCTGCGAATGCCCGGTGGCCGTGATCGGCCTGATCGATGAGACGCGCGACTGGAAGAAATCCAAATACGGGCTGCCGCCCGACTTCACCGGCATGCCGCGCGAATTGTCGATCTGCTCCTCGACGATCTGCGGCAACGATCTTCTGGTGGTGCCCGATCTGACCGCGGATGCGCGGTTCGCCGACAATGCCTTCGTCACCGGACCACCGAGCTTGCGCGCCTATTGCGGCATGCCGCTGATCAACCCCGAAGGCTATGCGCTGGGCACGCTGTGCGTGGTGGATTTCCAGCCGCATCAGCTTCGCTTCGAGCAGACCGAGGCGGTGCGCAAATTGGCGCGCCAGGTCGTCAGCCAGCTCGAGCTGCGCCGCGCCATTCGCGAGCGTGATCGTCAGATGGGCGATCTCGAGTTGGCACGCACCGAACTGGCTGGCGAGCGCGATCGATCGGATCGTCTGCTTCACAACATCCTGCCCCACGCGGTGGCGCAGGAGCTGAAGCTGAACAACAAGGTCGTGCCGAAGTTCTATGAAACGGCGACGGTCATGTTCGCCGATTTCGAAGGCTTCACCAAACTGACCGAGCGCCTGGATCCCAAGGGTCTGATCGACCAGCTCGATCAGTTCTTCTCGGCCTTCGACGACATCGCGCACCGCCACCGGCTGGAAAAACTCAAGACCATCGGCGACGCCTATATGTGCGTGGGCGGGTTGCCCGAGGTCAATCGGAGCCATCCGGTCGACGCCTGCCTCGCGGCCATCGCGATCCTGGACTACATGGCCAAAATGAATGGCCAGCGCGAGAAACTGCGGATGCCGCGCTGGGATCTCCGGATCGGGCTGCACACCGGCCCCGTGATGGCCGGTGTCATCGGCCAGCGCAAATTCATTTATGACGTCTGGGGCGATGCCGTGAATCTGGCGGCACGCATGGAATCGGCCGGACAGGGCGGGCGCGTCAATCTTTCCGAGGCGGTCGCCAATCGGGTTCGCCCGCTGTTCGAGATCGAGGACCGGGGACCGATCGAGGCCAAGAACAAGGGGCCGTTGCCGATGTTCTTCCTGACCCGGATCAAGCCGGGTCTGTCCCGGGACGAGGCCGGGCGTCTGCCCAACGAGGCCTTCACCCACGAGGCGGCCAAGCTCTTCCCGGGATACGCCGCGCCAGCCTGATCGCTCCCTTTGCGGACGGTCGAACGGCCGGAATCCCATTCCCGGGGCTTGCCATTTCCTCACCGTTTCTTGACCCTTCGGAAGCGACCATGCCGGGTAGCCGGCGAGGGCGGGTCAGGGGGTATTGTCGGCGTCATGCGTCTGGAGGCGATCGGCTTTGGCAGCGTCACCGACCTCGTCAGCGGTAACCGCCTGACGGGGGCGGAGCTGTGTGCCGAGGCGCTGCGCCGGGCCGCACTCCTCGCCGCCCGGGGCCTGGGGCCGGGCGATGCCGCCCTGATCGTCCATGGCGGCACCCCCGATTTCTTCTGCGATCTTTTCGCCGTCTGGCAGCTGGGCGCCATCGCGGCCTGCGCCAATCCCGGCCTTACACGCGACGAGCTTGGCACCGTGGCGGGATTCCTCGCGCCCAAGGCGATCCTGGCCGCCGAGGGCTTCGCCCATGGCCAGGGCCTCGCCATGCCTGTCCTCGAATTGAAGCGCGAATCGGGGCGCGCGGACCTCTCGCTGCCAGCCAGCTGTTCGGGCGGCGGCCTCGACGACACGGCATTGCTGCTCTTCACCTCGGGTACGACGGGCGCGCCCAAGGGCGTCGCCCATAGCTACCGCTCGATCCTGGCGCGGCTCGCGCTCAACCGCGCTCATATCGGGGCCGCCGATCTCGCGCGCACGCTCTGCGTGCTGCCGACCCATTTCGGCCATGGCCTCATCGGCAATTGTTTGACGCCGCTCCTTGCGGGCAGCGACCTCTATCTGCATGGTGCCAGCGGCCTCGCCACGGCGGCGGCGCTCTCACGGCTGATCGACGATCACGCCATCACCTTCATGAGCTCGGTGCCGAGCTTCTGGAAGATCGCGCTCAAGGCCGGCAAGGCGCCGCGCAACGGCTCGCTGGCGCGGGTCCATATCGGCTCCGCGCCCCTGGGCGCCGATCTCTGGCGACAGGTGATGGGCTGGAGCGGCACCGATCGCGTGGTGAACATGTATGGCATCACCGAGACCGCCAACTGGGTCGGCGGTGCCTCGGCCGCGGAGGGCGGGCCGGAGGACGGGCTGATCGGCCGCCTCTGGGGCGGGCAGGCCGCGATCCTGACGGAAGACGGCCGGCAGGTCGCGCAAGGCGAAGGCGAGATCCTGCTGCAGACGCCCAGTCTCATGCAGGGCTATTGGCAGCGCCCCGACCTGACCAACCCCGTCCTGCGCGAAGGCTGGTTCCATACCGGCGATATCGGGCGGCTCGATGCCTCGGGAACCTTGCGCCTGGTCGGGCGCCAGAAGGACGAGATCAACCGCGCCGGCATGAAGATCAACCCGGCCGAGATCGATCTCTTCCTCGAGCGCCATCCGCAGGTGGCCGAGGCCTGCTGCTTCGCCATGGCCGACGACATCTCGGGCGAGGTGGTGGCGGCCGCGGTCCGGACCCTCGACAATATCGCGCTGGCGCCGGCCGAGCTCAGGGCCTGGTGCCTGGAGCGGATCCGGCGCGAGCTGGTGCCCGAGCGCTGGTTCCTGCTGCCGGAGATTCCCAAGACCGACCGTGGCAAGATCAACCGGACAAATGTCCGGATTCACTGCGAGGGGCTGAAACGGTGAACGAAAAACCGCAACCGCAGCCGCCAGCGGCCAAACCGGCTGCCGCGCCGCCGGCCGTGGCGCAACCGGCTGCGCCATCCACACAGCCGCATCCGGGCGTGCCGCTGCCCAACTGGCGTCCCGGCAATCCGCTGCGTCTGGAGACCGAGCATTATGTGGTGCGCTCGATGCAGCATCAGGATGTCTGCGACGATTATCTCGCCTGGACCAAGGACGAGGAGATCATGACCGGCGTCAACAGCGCGCCCGCCACCATGACGATCGACGACATCCACAAATATATCGATCGCTTCAACAACAAGGCCTCGTTCCATTTCGGCGTGTTCCTGAAGGACACGGGCCGGCTGATCGGCTTCTACTCCTGCTACTGGGAGCGCCGGCATAATCTCGCCAGCACCAATGTGGTGATCGGCGACAAGGCCTATTGGGGCAAAGGCGCGGTGGTCGAGACCCGCGACGCGATCATCGATTTCATGTTCGGCCGCCTCAAGGTCGGCAAGATCTGGGGCAATCCGATGTGCCGCAACGTGCCCTCGGTCTTCAATTACAAGGCGCAAGGGTTCCGCTGCGAAGCGGTGCTGAAGCGCCACCGCGTCAGCCCGACCGGCGAGCGCGTCGATCAGTTCATGTTCGGCCTGCTGCCCGAGGACTGGGCCGCGCACAAGGCCAAGCGCGCCGCCACCAAGGCGGCCCGCGCCGCGCGCAAACCGGAGGCGTGACCATGGGAACCCGAGCCAAAGCAGTGCTCGCCAGCGCGCTCGAGATCGACGCGGCTTCCGTGCCGTCCGATGCCTCGATCGCGACGCTCGAAGCCTGGGACAGTCTCGCCCATCTGCGCCTCGTGCAGGCGCTGGAGAAGGAGCTTGGCCGCGAGCTCCCGGCGGAACATATCTTCGCGATCGCAAGCCTCGACGATGTGGAGGCCGTGCTGGAAGGAAGGCCGATCGGGTGAGGGGGGAAGCTGGTTGTTGTCCCCTCCCCCGTCTTCGGCTAGGGCATATACACATCTTTTCGGCCTGTGCCGATCGATGGGAAAAGACGAGTCATTTCAAAGCGCGTGTGAAGAGGACGTCTGAGTCCGTTTGCATAGAGCCGGCATCGGACTGGTTGTAAGCCGTTGATCCAGATTCGATTTCTGCGACGTCAAAGATGTGTATATGCCCTAGCCGC